>CAYZDQ010000078.1:0-7641 GCA_964476955.1 uncultured Anaerolineaceae bacterium | reverse complement strand
AGCCGCATGGAAGCAGAGCACGACAACGTGCGCTCCGCGCTCGACTGGGCGCAGGAGCACGACCCGGCGCTGGGGCTGCGCATCGGTGGAGCCATCTGGCGCTTCTGGCAGCAGCGAGCGCACATGGCCGAGGCGCAGGAACGGCTGGAGGCACTGCTCGAGTCAGCCGCTGCCGGTGGGGATCGATACGCGATAGGGCGGGGCTGTACCGCCCTCGGCGGCGCCCGCTACTGGCAGGGTGACTACGAGGCAGCCCGGCGCGCCTACGAGGACGCAGTGGAGCACTACCGGGCCTGCGGCGACGAGGCCGCGCTGGCGGGTGCCCTCTACGACCTCTCCTACCCGGTCGCGATCATCGGCGATGCCGAGCGTGCCGGGGCGCTCATCGATGAGAGCCTGCGCACGTTCGAAGCCCTCGGCGACAAGGCGGGCATGGCCCTGGTCAAGGAAGGCCGGGCCGTGCAGGCGGTCATCGCCGGCGACTACGAACGAGCTCGCGTCTTGCAGCAGGACGTGGTCACGTACCACCGCAACGAGGGCGGGCTGTTCCAGCTCTCCGACAACATCGGCCTGCTGGTCATGATCGAGGCCCGGCTGGGCCATGCTGCCGAGGCGCGGGCCTTGCTCGAGGAGGTACGCGGGGTCCAGCGGCGACTGCGCGATCGCTCGGGACTGGCGGGCGCCCTGGAGATCCGGGCGCTGGTGGCCACGGGCGAGGGCGATCTCGAGACAGTCGCCCTCTGTGCCGGTGCCGTCCAGGGCATGCGCGACCGCGGCAGCAGCTTCCTGGTGCCGTCGGAGGTGCTGGGCATCGACGATCCCTCCGTGGAGGCTCGGGAGCGACTTGGGCCACGGTATGCGGTCCTGTACGAGGCTGGTCGGGACATGGATCCCGAGGAGGTCTTCTTCGACGACAGCCTCGCAGCCGGGGTCGCCTGAGCGCCTGGGGCGGCCTACCCTTGTGCTCGTGGGCATCGAACGTGGCCGGCTCTACGCCGGCACCAGCGGCTTCTCCTACCCCGGCTGGGTGCCCCGCTTCTACGCGCCCGGCAAGGCCAGCCGCAAGCTACTGGCGGCCTACGCCACGCGGCTGCCCGCGGTCGAGCTGCACAACACCTTCTTCCGCCGGCCGCTCGAGCAACAGATCGAGAAGTGGCTGCGTGAGACCAGCCCTGACTTCCGCTTCTGCCCCAAGGCCCAGCGCTCGACCTCCTGGCGCGCGTTCGCCGAGCCCGACCCGACCGACTCCATCCGCTGGCTGACCGATGCGCTCACCGGGTTCGCCGACCGCCTGGGCAGCGTGCTGCTTTCCCTGCGTGCCTCGGTGGAACGGGACGACGAGACGCTGGAGCGGACGCTGGCAGCCTGGCCGTCGGACGTGCCCCTGGCCCTGGAGCTGCTGCACCTCAGCTGGTTCGTCGATGAGGTGCGCGAGCGTGCCAGCAGCCACGGCGTGACGCTCGTGGCCACGGACCTCGAGGGCCGGGATGAGCCCAAGCTGCATGACGGCGGTGGCTTCGCCTACCTGCGGCTGCGGCGGGAGGTCTACGCAGTCGGGGACATCGAACGCTGGGCGCTCCGCCTGGAGCCGATCCTGGCCGGTGGTACCGACGTGTACGTCTTCTTCCGACACGACGAGGACGGGCAGATGGCGCTCAACGCCGAGACTCTGCTGGAGCGTCTCGGCGGAGTCACGGGGCTGTGACGCGAACGGCGTAGGATGAGTTCATTCCCCTACGACTCGAACACCACACGCACCGCGCAGAGGAGGACCACATGGACGCCGCCAACGAGAACGTCACCAAGCCCCTGCAGTCGACGCTCGCCGAGCTGATCGACCTGGCCCTCCTGGGCAAGCAGGCCCACTGGAGCGTGGTCGGCCCGCAGTTCCGCTCCGTGCACCTGGAGCTCGATGAGATCGTCGACCTGGCCCGCCTCTCGTACGACCGCGTGGCCGAGCGCATCGCCACCCTCGGCGTCGCCCCTGACGGCCGGGCCGAGACCGTCGCCTCCACCAGCGAGCTGCCGCCGTTCCCGGAGGGGTTCGTGCCCGCGACCGAGACCGTGCAGCGCGTGACCCAGTCCATGGACACCGTGGCGCTGCGCATGAAGGAACGCATCGTGGCCATCGGTGACGACGACCCGGTCAGCCAAGACATCCTCATCGGCATCACCGACGAGGTCGAGAAGGCCGCCTGGATGCTGCGCTCGCAGCTGACGATGTAGGCCTCGGCGCCACGAGCGCCCGACCAAGACCGACGAGCGGCGTTCACAGCGGGTGGGCGCCGTTCCCGCGTCCGCGTCCTGGCGCTTCAGCCGATGATCGTCTGGCTGGCCAGGCCCACGGCCGCGCCCCCCAGTAGCAGCGGCACCGGCCCGACCCGACCGGACAGCAGGACCGCGAAAGCACCCAGGCCGAGGGTCACGGCCAGGGCGTCGATCGCACCGTCGACGAAGAAGGCGTTCTGCGCCAGCAGCACCGCGGACATGCCGATGAGCCCGACCGCCGCCGCGTTGAGCCCATCGATGGCAGCGGAGAGATCCTTGTTCGCCCGCATGCGCGACAGGAACGGATGGGCCACGCCCACCAGCACCAGCGCCGGCAGGAAGATGCCCACCGTGGCCACGATCGCGCCCGGGATCCCGGCCATGAGGTAGCCCAGGAACGTGGCCGTGGTGAACAGCGGCCCCGGCGTCAGCTGCCCGATGGCGATGGCGTCGAGCAGCTCCTGCTCGGTGATGTAGCCAGGCGCGACCAGCTCCGAGCCGAGGAAGGCCACCAGCACGTAGCCGCTGCCGAAGACCACGAGACCCATCTTCAGGAACGTCCAGAAGATGCCGGCCAGACCGAGGCTGGTGGCAGCGGTGGTAGCCAGCACGAGGCCGGCGGGCTTGCCCACCGGCAGCAGCGCCATCCCGGCCGCTCCCCTGCCCCGCGCCAGCAGCTCCGGCCAGCGGCGCACGACGAAGGCCACCAGGGCCGCTCCGACGAGGACCGCGATCGGCTGCAGCACCACCAGCGAGATGAGGAAGGCGCCGATGCCGATGGCCCAGGTCAGGGCATCGGTGCAGGCGGTCGGCGCCAGCCTGACCATGGCGTGGGCGATGACCCCGATGACCACCGGCGACATGCCGTAGAGCAGGCTCATGACCCACGAAAGCGACCCCAGCTCGACGTAGACGATGGCGATGAGCAGGACGACGAGGCTGGCCGGCACGATGAAGCCGAAGGCCGCGACCATCAGGCCGGGCCAGCGTGCCCGTTCGAAGCCTATGCCGAGCGCGACCTCGGTGGACGAGGGCCCCGGCAGCAGGCTCGATAGCCCGAGCAGATCGACGAAGCGCTGGCGGCTCAACCAGGCCTTCTGATCGACGAACTCACGCTGCATGATCGCGATGTGTGCAGCCGGTCCCCCGAAGGCCGTCAGCCCCAGGCGGGTGAACTCACGCGCAAGCTCGATGAGGCGCGCGTTCATGGGATCAGGCGAGCCTGTCGGCGGGGACGACCATGCCGGGATGCTACAGGCCGGCGCCGGGCACGATCGTGGTCCCGAGCAGGGACCGCGGGGCAGCGATCACCCCTTGACAGCGGGTGGACCGGTGCTACGCTTGGCACATATGAGCAGTGGTCTGCACGAATGAGCATGACAACCCCGACGGGCGACACACGCCTGATGCTGCGTGCTGCCCAGCTCTACTACCACGGAGACCTGACCCAGGACGCGGTCGGCAAGCGCCTCGGTGTGAGCCGCTTCAAGGTCGGTCGTCTGCTCGACCGCGCCATCCGCGAACAGGCGGTGCGCATCGAGATCGTCCACCCGGCAGCCCGGCTGGTCGCACTTGAGGACGCACTGGTCGAACGCTTCGGGCTGACCGAGGCGGTGGTCGTGGATGTGTCCGCGCCTGACGACGAGCAGCTCGCCCGCGAGCGCGTGGCCGAGGCGGCCGCCGGCCTCCTCGCCGACATCGCCCCCACGGGCGTCATCGGTGTGTCCTGGGGCCGCACCATGATCGAGCTGGCGGCTCGCCTGCAGCCCGGCTGGACCAGTGCTGACCAGATCGTCCAGCTCAACGGGGCCATCAGCCGCTCGGCCCAGCCCACGCGCTACCAGGAGGTGGTCGAGCGTTTCGGGGCCACCACCGGCGCGGCTATCCAGCTGATGCCCGCGCCCGCGATCGTGGGCACGCAGGAGCTGCGAGAGGCGCTCGAGGCAGATCCGTCGGTGGCGGTTCCGCTCAAGGCCGCACGACTTGCCGGCAACGCCGTCTTCGGCATGGGCGTGATGGGTCCCGAGAGCGTGCATGTCGCCTCCGGCTACCTCGACCAGAGGGATCTGCGCCGGCTGGAGAAGGCCGGGGCCGTGGGCGACGTGCTGGGGCGCTTCATCACCGCCGACGGCGAGATCGCCCTACCTTCGCTCGACGAGCGCACGGTCGGACTGCCACTGAACAAGCTCTGCGGGAAGCAGACGGTGGGACTGGCCGCCGGCCCGAGTCGCGGACCGGTCGCGCTCGGTGCCCTGCGCGCACGCTGCATGAAGACCTTCGTGACCGACGAGACCACAGCCGCTTGGGTGCTTGCACATGACTGATCCACGCACACCGTCGGCCGATGAGGTGCGGACCCTGGTCCGGCGCATCGTCGACCAGACCCTCGAGACGAGTGCGACGCCGACTCCCGCCGATGGACGCACGGTGGTGGCCATCGCCGGCGACCACGGCGGCTGGCGCATGAAGGACGCCATCGGGAAGTGGCTCGAGGAGAACGGCTATGCCGTGCGCGACTGCGGCACCCACAGCGACGACGCGGTCGACTACCCCGACCTCGCGCTGGCGGTGGCCCAGCTGGTCGCAGACGGCACCTGCAAGTGGGGCATCGTCGTGGATGGTGCCGGCATCGGCTCGGCCATGGCCGCCAACAAGGTGCCCGGCGTGCGGGCCGCCAACTGCCACGACATCTCATCGGCACGCAACAGCCGCGAACACAACTACGCCAACGTCCTGACACTCGGCTCGGGCTTCCTCGGGAACGCCCTCGCCCTCCAGGTCGTGAGCACCTGGCTCGACACCGACTGGGGAGCCGAGCGCCACGGTCGCCGCGTCGAGAAGATCAGCGCTATCGAACGGACCTACACCGGTGCCCCCGGGGGAAAGGAACGATGACCGACATCACCACCGATCGCGACGCCCTCGTGGAGGCCATCACCCGTGAGGTGCTGGCAGCGCTGGGCCAGGGCGGCGGGTCCGCGGACCCGAGCGACCCCTGTGCCGGCTGCCTCCAGAGCTGCGCCGCGCAGTGTGCCACCAAGGTGCGCTCACTCATGGAATCGGGCGCGGACCGCATCGAGTACCACGGCGACGCCAACGACGTGCCGCTCGACCTCGCCCGCTACATCGACCACACCCTGCTCAAGCCCGACGCCAGTGCGGCGGACATCGACACGCTCTGCGACGAGGCGGCCGAGCACGGCTTCGCCTCGGTCTGCGTCAACCCCACGTGGGTGCGTCGCGCGGCGAACCGGCTGCGTGACACCGACGTGGCCGTGGCCTCGGTCATCGGCTTCCCCTTCGGAGCCACGCCCAGCGACGTCAAGGCCTTCGAGGCCCGGCGCGCCGCACGCGATGGCGCCCGCGAGATCGACATGGTCATCAACATCGGCGCGCTCAAGAGCGGCGATCACGACCTGGTGCGGAACGACATCGCCCGGGTCAGCGACGCCTGCCACGAGTCGGGCGCCATCAACAAGGTCATCATCGAGGCGGCGCTCCTCTCCGACGCGGAGAAGATCATCGCCTCCCGCCTGGCCAGGGAGGCCAAGGCGGACATGGTCAAGACGTCCACCGGCTACGCCAAGGGTGGAGCCACGATCTACGACGTCGCGCTCATGCGCGAGGCCGTCGGTCCCAAGATGGGCGTCAAGGCGGCCGGCGGTATCCGCACGGCCGAGGATGTACAAGAGATGATCGCGGCCGGTGCCACCCGCATCGGTGCCTCGGCCGGCGTCAAGATCGTGAGTGGACAGGGAGGCGCCAGTGGCCAGTATTGATCTGAGGGCCTATTCCTTCATCGACAGCCTGCAGGCCCAGTACGCGGCCTTCCTGGGCACCGTGGCGCAGGGCTTCCTGCCCCTCGCCGGGGACGCCTCGCTGTCGATCGAGATCTCGCCCGGCATCGAGATCAACCGGCTTACCGACATCGCCCTCAAGTCGACCCACGTCAAGCCGGGCATGCAGATCATCGAGCGCTACTACGGCATGCTCGAGATCCACTCCCCTGAGCAGTCCGACGTGCGCGCCGCCGGTTCGGCCATCCTCGACGCCATCGGGCTCAAGGAGACGGACCGCATCAAGCCGCGCGTCCTTTCCAGCCAGATCATCCGGCGCGTGGACGACCACCAGGCGCAGCTCATCAACCGCACCCGCCACGGTCAGATGCTCATCCCGGGCCAGACGTTGTCCGTGCTCGAGATGGAGCCTGCGGCCTACGCCGCGCTGGCCGCCAACGAGGCCGAGAAGGCCGCGGACATCAACGTCCTCGAGGTCCGCAACTTCGGCTCCATGGGCCGCATCTACCTCGGCGGTGAGGAGCGGGACATCGACGTCGGCTGGCGTGCCGCCGCGGCCGCGGTCGACGGGTTGGAGGGTCGCGAGGCGAAGTAGACACGACCCACGACAGAGACACGACGCAAGACATCAAGCAAGGCACGAACAAGGGAGAACGAAGAGATGGCTGAAGCACTGGGCATGATCGAGGCTCGCGGGTTCACCGCCGTGGTCGAGGCCGCCGACGCGATGGTCAAGGCCGCCAAGGTCGAGCTGGTCAGCTACGAGAAGACCGGTGGCGGGTACGTCACCGCCGTCGTGCGTGGCGACGTCGCTGCGGTCAAGGCCGCGGTCGACGCCGGCGTGCGCAATTCCGAGAAGGTCGGCGAAGTGGTGAGCAGCCACGTCATCGCCCGTCCCCACAGCAACGTGGACCTGGTCCTGCCGTTGGGTCGCCTTGACGAGGCGCAGGCTGAGACCGGCGGCACCAAGAAGAAGTAGCGAACGGGTCAGGGTGTCGGGCCTCCGGGCTCGGCACCCATCCCTGACAGGCGGTAGCAAGCATGTTGCTCGGACGAGTGACCGGCACGGTCGTGGCCACCCGCAAGGAACCGCTGACCGAAGGCTGGAAGCTCCTCGTCGTGCGCCAGCTCGACGCGGAGGACAAGGAGACCGGCGGCTACGTCGTCGCGGCCGATGCGGTCGGGGCCGGCGTGGGCGAGGTCGTGCTGTACGCGAGCGGCAGCTCCGCGCGCAATACGGCAACCACCAAGGACAAGCCCTGTGACGCGGTGATCATGGCCATCGTCGACCAGTGGGAGGTCGACGGGAAGGAGATCTACCGCAAGTAGCGGACGGACACATGGACGAACGCGAGATCGCCGAGATCATCGATCGGGTACAGCAGCGCCTGGCCACGGCCGACCCTGCGCACCCCGGCACGGCCATGCAGGCCGGCACGGAGGTCGCGGCAGCAGCGCAGGTCGAGCTGGGCGACGGCATCCACGCCACCGTGGACGAGGCCGTGGCCGCGGCCACGCGCGCTTTCCGCGCCTTCGGTGACGCCGGCCTGGAGCGGCGCAAGACCGTCATCGAGGC
>CAYZDQ010000077.1:0-7670 GCA_964476955.1 uncultured Anaerolineaceae bacterium | reverse complement strand
GGTCCTGCGCCGAGGCCGTACCGATCGATGCTGCGGCCAGCAGGCCTGCGGCTCCCATGGCCATACCGACGTTGCGTGTCCTAGTCATTCACCCACCTCTGTTGCGGGCTCACCCCTGACCCGGGTTCGGGCCGAATGACGCCCTCCTCTATCTGGACGCGCGAACCATAGCGCAGAAACGCCTACTAATCGAGTGGTAATTCGTCGCGGTCCGGGCGCACGAGGCAGACCGACGGTCGCGAGGGGGTCTATTCGGGTTCGTCGTGGATGTGCCAGTACCACGGGATGACCGCCCGCTCGATGAGCGTCACGGCCATGTAGGAGAGGATGGCCGCGATCGCGCCGATGATGATGGCGGCCCAGGCCACGTCGAACTGGCCGGCGCTGATCTTCTGCAGCACCACCCGCCCGAGCACGTTGGAGGTACCCCCGAAGAACTCGCCCACGATGGCGCCGATGAAGGCCAGCGTGGTGCCCACCTTCAGCGCTGTGAAGAAGAACGGCAGCATGTGCGGCACACGCAGCTTGCGCAGGATGGTGGTGTCGTCCGCGGCATACGAGCGCATCAGCTCGAGCTTGGCCGGGCCCACCTCGACGAGACCACGGGTGACGTTGATGACGACGGGGAAGAAGACCAGCAAGGCCGCCATCATCATCTTCGAGAGCGGGTTGAGCACGCCGAACCAGTTGTTGAGGATGGGCGCGACGGCGATGATGGGGATGGTCGCGGCGCCGATGGCGAGGGGCAACAGGATGTCGCGTGCGATGGCCCAGCGCGAGGTGAGGAAGCCCACGATGAGACCGGCCGTGGTGCCGATGGCCAGCCCACCGAGGGCCTCGATGATGGTGGCCATGGCAGACGATGAGAGCAGCTCCCACTCCTCGAACAGCGCAGCCCAGATGGCGCTGGGGGTAGGGATGGGGTTGAAGAAGCCGCCGCCCGAGTAGTAGATCTCCCACATCACGAGCACAGCGATGAACACGATCACCGGAGGCAGCCAGCGGCGGAGCGTCTCGGTGACGGCCGGAGGCACCACGACCCGCGGCGCCTCGCTCGCGGACGTGGTCATCCGAACGAGCTGTCCGAACGGGCGCGGGCAGCCAGGTCCGCACCTTCGTTGGGCCGGCCGCGCAGTGCCTCGCGCACCTCGGTGACCAGCTCGTAGTAGCGGTCCTCCTCTCGCGTGGACTCGTCACGCGGGTAGGTCAGGTCCACGTCGATTGTCTCCGCGATGCGCCCGGGTCGCGGGCTCATGACCACCACGCGCGAGGAGAGGAAGACGGCTTCAGGGATGGAGTGGGTCACGAAGATGACGGTCGTGCCGGTCTCGCTCCAGATGTCGAGCAGCTCCGAGTTGAGACGCTCACGCGTCATCTCGTCGAGGGCACCGAAGGGCTCGTCCATGAGCAGCAACGACGGCTGCAAGGCCAGCGCGCGGGCGATGGCCACGCGCTGCTGCATGCCGCCCGAGAGCTGATGCGGGTAATGCCGCTCGAAGCCACTCAGCTCCACCAGCTCGAGCTTCTCCCGGACCAGCGCATCGCGTTGCCCGCGCGGGAAGTCCGTGACTTCGAGTGGCAGGCGTACATTGGCCTCCACCGTGCGCCAGTCGAAGAGCACCGGCGCCTGGAAGACCATGCCGTACTCGCGATCGAGCCGGGCCTGGTGGGCGGGCTTGCCGTTGACCTCACAGGTCCCCGCAGAAGACGTGATGAGGTCACCGATGACGCGCAGCAGGGTGGACTTGCCACAGCCCGACGGCCCGATGAGCGAGATGAACTCGCGCTGGCCCACTTCGAAGTCGATGCCGGTGAGCGCGACCGTGGGCTCGCCGCCCTTGACCGGGAAGACCTTCTCGACACCGGCGAGGCGCACCGCGGGCGTGACTGACTGCTCCATGGACCTCACGTTCCCTTCGATGCTGCGGGGTTGCCGGTGGAGGGCGGGCCGCCGCTGGTGCGCTGCCGCGTGCTGACCACCTCGGCGATGCGGACCATGACGAAGAAGAGGATGCCTGTGACCGCCGCGATGAGGATCGTGGCCCACAGCTTCTCCGGCCCGGTGATGTACTGCTGGTTGAAGTTGATGATGGCGCGGCCCAGGCCGTCCTTCACCCCACCCGAACTCTCGCCGATGATGGCGCCCACGATGGCGGCGGCCGCCGCCACCTTGAGCGCCGTGAACAGGTAGGGCACCGAAGCCGGCAGGCGCACCTTGCGGTAGATGTCCCACTTGGACGCCGCGAACGAGCGCATCAGCTCCAGCGAGCGTGGATCGGGCGAGCGCAAGCCGCGCGACTGGGCCACGGTCACGGGGAAGAACGTGAGATAGACCGCGATGAAGATGACAGCGGTGGAGCCGCGGCCCAGGGCCGCCGCGATGATCGGTGCGAGGGCCACGATGGGGATGGCCTGGCTGGCGATGACGTAGGGCATGAAGGCCCGTTCCGACAGCTGCGAGTGGACGAAGATCGAGGCCAGCCCGACCCCGATGAACGCACCGATAGCGAAGCCGATGACAGCATTCTGCCAGGTGGAGATGGCCGCGCCGACAAGGTAGACGAAGAGCGACTCGTCCTGGTTGCGCTGTACCGGCTCGGCCAGCGCGTAGAAGATGTCCCACACGTGCGGCAGCTGCAGGTCATTGGCCTGGATGAGGTAGAACGGCGGCACATGCAGGTAGTGCCAGCCGGTCCCGAGCACATCCTCGAACCGCCACGGGTCGCCGAAGAGCCACTTGAACAGCTCCCACGTGAGAAAGACGATGCCGAAGAAGACGACGAAGGCAAGGACGGTACGGGTGACCCGGCCGAGCGGTGAGCTCCAGCGACCCACCACCGCTTCGGCGCCACCGCTCGAACCCTTGGCGATGTCGTCGGCCACGCCCGCCACGCCGAGTGCTTCCTCCAGCGCCTCGGCGTGCTCGAGATCGTCAGGCGGGGGCGGCGAGGACGCCGACGTGTTCGGGCCCAGCGCGCGGTAGGGCGTGGGCCGCCGACCCTCATCGGTCGCACTCGCGTCCTGCGGCGCACCCGGCGGAGGCGCCTGGTCCTTGCCCTCGTCGCTCATCGGTCGATCGTGCTCGTCCGTCCCCGCGGCCGTGCCTAGGCCCGGACCGCCTCGTCGGCGATGTCAAGGGCGCCGTCGATGATCTCGAAGCCCTCGGCCAGCTCCTCCTCGCTGATGGTCAGCGGCGGGTTGGTGTGGATCATGTTGAAGCGCAGGAACGTGAAGAGGCCGTGCTCCTTGAGGTAGCCACCGATGGCCTTCATCTCGTCGCTGGTGCCGTTGTATGGCGCCATCGGCTCGTAGTTCGTGGCATCACGCGTCAGGTCGATGATCCCGAACAGGCCCTTGCTGCGCGTACGGGCCACGCTCGGGTGCTTCTCGCGCAGGCGTCGATGGTGCTCGGCCATGACCTCGCCCATGCGCGCCGCGCGTGCGATGAGGTCGTCCTGCTCGTAGACATCGATGACCGCGAGGGCCGTCCCGCAGGCCAGCGCATGGCTGTTGTAGGTGAGGCCGGCGGGGAAGGGCTTGTCACCCCAGGTGTCGGCGATCTTCCGGCTCATGCCCAGTGCACCCAGCTGGACGTACGAAGAGGTCAGGCCCTTGGCGATGGACATGAGGTCGGGTTCGATCCCCCAGATGTCGACCGCGAACCACTCGCCGGTGCGGCCGAAGCCACTCATGACCTCGTCGGCGATGAGCATGATGCCGTGCTGGGTGCAGATGTCGCGCACGCCCTGCATGTAGCCGTCCGGTGGGATGAGGATGCCGTTGGTGCCGACGATGGGCTCCATGATGAAGCCGGCGACGTTGCCCGGCCCCTCGTACATGATCACTTCCTCGAGCTCGCGCAGCGCCACGTCGACGGGCTCGGGGTCCGGCTTACCCCACTTGTGGAAGTCGGGGGCGCGGACGATGCCGCTGACGCCGATCTCGGCACCCCAGCGACGAGGATCGCCCGTGGCCACGATGGTGGAGCCGACGGCACCGTGGTAGGAGCGGTTGCGGGCGAGGATCTTCTGGCGACCCGTGTAGTGGCGGGCGATCCTGATGGCGTTCTCGTTGGCCTCGGCTCCGCCGTTGGTGAAGAACCACACGTCGAGGTCACCCGGCGCCAGCTCGGTCAGCTTCTGCCCCAGACGCGCGCGCGGCTCGGTGGCGGTGTACGGATGGACGTAGCAGACCTTCCCCGCCTGCGCCGTGATGGCGTCGATCACGCGCTGGTCGCCGTGGCCGATGTTGACTGACATCAGCTGGCTGTTGAAGTCGAGGATGCGCTCGCCGTCGGGCGTGTACATGTAGACGCCCTTGGCGTACTCGATGGGCACCGGCACCACTGCGTTCTGGGGCACCCAGTCGAACATCGTGTGCTGCTTGGACAGCGCCGACATCTCGTCGGCGCTCATGACCGCGCGGGTCTCCTCGACCATTCCTCACCTCGGTTCCACCGCGCGCGACCCCAGGGATGGATCCGGTCTCGTGGGACGTCGCAGCGCCGGTTCGTGGGCGGACTATGCCACGGGTGGGCGGAGGCGTGGCGTCGAACCCGAGACGAGCGGGGCCTCAGGCACTAGGCGGCGAGGAGTGACTCGTCCTCGAAGATGACCTCGATGAGCGGTGCGCCGGCCACGAAGGCCTCGAGCTGATCCTCGCGACGCCAGGCTCGCAGGGCTACCTGGAGGACGTTCCGACGTTCGGTCTCGTCGGAGACCTGGCGAGCACTGGCCGGCAGGTCGGCCACGACGCTCTTCTTGAGATGGAACAGCAGGTGAGGGTCGGCTTTGAGGTTGGCCACCCAGGCGCGCGTGCCGGGAAGGCCGGTGATGTAGACGCGACCGTCCACGTTGAAGAAGACGATCTCGATGCGGCGCGGCTGGCCGGAGACCCGGCCGGTGGTGGTGATGTCGATGACGCCACCGCGGCCCAGGGCCTCGATGATGCGGTCGGTGTCAGGCATTGGGGAGTCCTTGCCTCAGGGGAGCCGCAGGATACTGGGTGGGAGTATCGCTGGCAAGGGCATGCCACGCCTGCGGTAACCGGCGCTGCTAGCATCCGGCGATGCCCGACGACCGTGACCGCCGGATCCCCTACCGCTCCACACGCCTTGAGCCCGCCGAGATGGACGCGCGGGCGAGCGGCTTCTACGCCGAGCTCGAGGGTCGCCGCTCCGTCCGCGCCTTCAGCCCGGACCCGGTGCCACGCCTACTCATCGAGCTGGCCATCCGCACCGCCTCCACCGCCCCGTCGGGTGCACATCAGCAGCCGTGGACCTTCGTGGCCGTGAGCGACCACGACACCAAGCGGCGCATCCGCATCGCAGCCGAGGCCGAGGAGCGTCGCTCCTACGAGAACCGCATGTCGGCGGAGTGGCTCGATGCGCTGGCTCCGCTGGGTACCGACTGGCAGAAGCCGTACCTCGAGACCGCACCCTGGCTGGTGGTGCTGTTCGAGCAGATCCACGGCACCTTTCCCAACGGCTCACACCGCAAGCACTACTACGCGCGCGAGTCGGTCGGCATCGCCGCGGGCATGTTCATCACCGCGGTCCACCACATGGGCCTGGCCACGCTCACGCACACGCCCAGCCCCATGGGCTTCCTGACCCAGATCCTGGAGCGTCCGCGCAGCGAGAAGCCGTTCGTGCTGTTCCCGGTGGGCTACGCCGCGGACGACGCCACCGTGCCTGACCTGCGGCGCAAGCCGCTCGCAGAGGTCGCGGTCTTCGACCCACCCCTGGCCGATCCCGGCGAGGATCACTAGCGACCCGTTGAGGATCGCTCGCGGCCGGCAGGGGCGCGCTCGGGCCTACTCGGAGGCGGTCTCCTCCTCGAGCTCACGACCGAGCTCCTCGGTGCGCCGGTAGGCAGCGAAGACCGCCTCCGACAGCACCGTGCGCAGGCGGCCCTTCTCCATCTCCGCGATGGCTGCCGCAGAGGTGCCCGCAGGCGAGGTCACCATGTTGCGCAGGTAGGCAGGATGGTCACCCGATTCCTGCGCCAGCAGCGTGCCACCGAGCAGCGTCTCGATGACGAGATCGTGGGCGATGTGGCGCGGGAAGCCGAGGTGGACCGCTGCGTCGATGAGCGCCTCCATGACCATGAAGACGTAGGCCGGGCCAGTGCCGCTCACGGCCGTGGACCTGGAGACGTACTTCTCGTCCTCGACCTGGATCTCCTTGCCCAGGCTCGACAGCAGCGCGGCGGCCTGTTCACGCTGAAGATCCGAGACCTGCGTGGTGGCACACCAGACGGTCATGCCTTTACCCAGCTGCGCGGGCGTGTTGGGCATGGCCCGCACGATGGCGTCATGGCGCATGGCGTTGCCCAGGGCCACCGTCGTGGACCCGGCCAGGATGGAGATGACCAGCTGGTCCGGCCGCAACACGGCCGACAGCTCGCGCCCGACCTTCAGCAGCATCTGGGGCTTGATGGCCAGCACGACTACGTCGGCGCCTTCGGCGGCCTCGCCGTTGGCGCCGGTGGTGCGGATGCCGTACTTGCCCTCGACGACTACACGGCGCTCGGCGCGGGGGTCGCTGGCGATGACCTGGGCAGGGTCGACATGCCCGCCCGCGAGCAGGCCGGCGATCATGGCTTCGGCCATCGCGCCCGTGCCCACGATCGCGATGGTCGCTTCCTTCAGAGGTGACACGCCGCGAGTATAGGCGGGGAAGCGCTCAGGAAACGGGGGCCAGCGCCTCCAGCGTCGCCGACGAGCCGTCAGCGCCTTCCGCTTCAAGCGGGATGACCGCCACGTGGTCGGCACCCGCGGCGTGGAACTCGGCGATCCGCTGGCGCACCTGCTCGACCGAGCCCCGGGCCACGAGCGCATCTACCAGACGGTCCGAGTAGGGCGGCTCCCAGTCCCGCGAGTCGAAGCCCTGGGCGGCCAGGCTGCGCTGGTAGTTCTCGGCCCTGCAGTACGGCCGCACGAAACCACGCGCGGCGACGCGACCGGCCTCGTCGTCGGCCACGATCGCCGCCAGGGCCGTAGCGATGACCGGCCGTGGACGGTCAGCCGGCGCGGCCGCGTCGAGCACGTCTCGCATCCAGGCGATGCGCTCGCCGGTCACGAGGAACGGCAGCGTGCCGTCGGTCTCGGTCGCGGCCAGCTCGAGCAGTCGAGGGCCCAGCGCGGCGATGAGCAGCGGCGGTTCCGTGGTCCCGCCGTCGGGGTCGGTCAGGACCGGACCGCGATACGGCAGCGCCCGATAGGCCTCGAGGTACTCGCGCATACGGGTGTACGGCTTCTCGTACGAATGCCCGCGCAGCTTCTGCACGAGGTGCAGGTGCGAGACGCCGAGGCCAAGTGCGAAACGACCGCCGCTGAGCTCGTGGAGGGTCATCGCGCCCATGCGCGAAGCCATGGCGTCACGACCGAAGATGTTGACGATGCTGGTGCCCAGGGCCATCGAACCGGCTACGTCAGCGACCGCGGCCAGCTGGGCGAACGGATCGCGGCCGGCGCCGTCGCCCACCCACAGCGCGCCGTAGCCGAGGTCGGCGGCTCGGGCCACGAAGGCTCGCGAACCCGCGGCCGGCAGGGAGGAAAGCCCACCCCAGATGCCGAGCGGACCGATGAGCTTGCGTGTGTCGGTCATGTCAGCAGTCTAGATACCCCAGGTCGCTAGCTTGTCAAGCGGTGCGATCGTCAAGCGGCGA
>CAYZDQ010000076.1:0-7701 GCA_964476955.1 uncultured Anaerolineaceae bacterium | reverse complement strand
TTCGCGGACTCGGTTCCGATCCTTCGGATCCACGTGTGGGCGGCCGCATTCATCTTCATGCGTATGGCCTTCAGCAAGTGGTTGATCGCCGAGCGGCTCCTCTTCTTCTCATTGGTGACACAGGGCCTCGGTGCTGTCGTGAACGTGACGCTCAACCTCCTGCTGATTCCTGCTTGGGGTGGCATCGGCGCAGCGTGGGCCACGCTCGCCTCCTACGCCGTGGCGTCGTACTTCGCACTCCTTCTGTCATCCCAGACTCGCCCCGCAGCGCGGATGATGACCAAGGCGTTCTTCGCTCCTTTGAGATACCTACGGGAAGGAGTTCCTGCCCGTGCCTGATCAAGCACGCCACAAGCAGCTCTTGTCGGTCGTTCCCGGACCGTTGCAGCCGCATGCCATCACAGTTGGCCGTCGCCTTCTGGCGATCGGCGGTTGGCTCCGCTCGATTCCGCGCTTCGGCCTTCGCTCATTCCTCGTCTCTTCAGCCAACGTCGCTCGAGAGAACCGATCGGTGGCTGGGGGCATCGCGGTCTTCCGGCGGGCCTCAGGGGTGCGGGCCGGAGCCGACTACGTGCTGCGGCGGAACATCCATCGGATCGAGAAGGGGCTCATCAGTCGGCCTCGGAGGAGTGTGTTCGCGAACGACTACATCGAGGAGACGGTCGAGCACTTCGTGTCCGCGGCAGCACGTGCTGACATGACAGTCGCCCCGAGATCGGAGCTGGCCTGGGCCGGCGACGTCCTTGACGAGTACTTCAGGGTCGTCGGTTCGTCAGCCCAGATCGATCGTGCCCGGTCACGCTACCGGAGCGTGTCCGGGACATTGCCCCAGAGTGGGTCGCACGAGCTCACCCCGTACCTGCGGGCCGTCGATGACTTGCCGCCGGTTTCCTACGAGAGCCTGCTGGCCCTCTCTGTTCGTCGACGCTCCGTTCGCTGGTTCGAAGACCGAGAGGTCCCCCGGCAGGCGATAGACGATGCCATGGCCGTGGCAGCCGAGTCCCCTTCGGCGTGCAACCGCCAGCCCTTCGAGTTCCGTGTCTACGACAAGCCGGCTGAAGCCAAGCTGATCGCGTCCCTGCCAGGTGGGGCAGCCGGCTTCCTCGATAGCTTGCCAGCCGTCGTTGCGGTCGTCGGCACACTCGATGCGTTCTTCTCCGACCGAGACCGACACATCATCTACATCGACGCGTCCTTGGCAGCGATGTCGTTCATGCTCGCTCTCGAGACACTCGGCTTGAGCTCGTGTGTCATCAACACGCCTGGCTATGAGGCAGCCGAGATGCGATTGTCCGAGACGCTCGGGCTGGCGGAGTACGAGCGACCCGTGATGCTCATCGCTCTGGGCTACCCCGATGTCAGCGGTATGGTCCCTCGGTCGCAGAAGAAGGAGCTGGACAAGCTCCGGCGCTACCTGTCGTGATCGTCGAGGTCTGCGGCGTCAACTTCCACAACCTCGGCGCGGCCCTGATGCTCGCGGCAGCCTCGAGGGAGGTGCGTCGCTGGGCCGACGTGACCGGGGTGTGCGTCAACTTTCTGGCGGCGACGCCGCAGCAGCGACGGAGTGTGCACTGTGACGCGCTGGTCCGAGTTGACGCACATCGCCTGCGTAGGCTGAAGCGGCCGGTAGCAGCCGCGGTCTCGCTGGCGCCGACTTCCCTCCTGGAGGCCACCGGACTGGTCAAGGAGTCGAGCACGGATGTGCTGCTCGATGCGTCAGGCTTCCTGTTCGGTGACCAGCACGGGGCTGCGCCCGCGGAGCGTCGCGGCTCGCTGTATCGGTCCTATCGTCGTCGCGGCAAGCCGGTGGTGCTTCTGCCTCAGGCCTTTGGGCCTTTCAGAAGGCACGACGTGGCAGCCGCCACCAGGGCGACGTTGGAGGAAGTCGACCTCATCTTCGCTCGAGACCGAGACTCGCTGGCCCACTTGCGGACCTTGGCCCTCGTTCGACCCCTGATCAAGACGGCGCCGGACTTCACGAACCTGCTGGAGCCCGAGCCCCGACGGGTCCAGTCGCCGACGGTCGTCGTGATCCCGAACACACGCATGACGGCGATGGTGGATCATGCAACTGGTCAGGCGTATCTTGAGTTCCTGGAGATCTGCGTCGCCACCGCCGTCAACCAAGGGTTCCGAGCGCAGATCCTCGTTCACGACGCGGACGATCGCGGCATCGCGGAACGATTGGCAGCCGGTCAAGGCAGCGATGTCTCACTCGCCACGGTCAAGGACCCGATCGAAGCCAAATCGATGATCAGCGCCGGCTCCATGGTGGTTTCATCTCGCTATCACGGTCTTGTCAGCGCCATGTCGCAGGGTGTGCCGTCTGTCGGCACGAGCTGGAGCCACAAGTACGAGCATCTCTTCTCGGACTACGGCTGTCCGGACGCCCTTTGGGATTCGCGGGACACGGCGTCTGCCTCGGGGCGCCTCGGAGAGTGGCTTGCCTCAGACGCTCTGGACGACCGCCGTGCCCGGCTACTCGCTCCCGCAGAGGAACTGAAAGGGGAAGCGCGTGCCATGTGGGACGACGTGAAGGCGTTCGTGACGACGTGAGTCCACCGGGCCTGCCGGTCGTGGTGTTCGTGCACCCATCGGACGAGATGTACGGGGCGGATCGCCAGCTCCTTGTGCTCGTGCAGTCCGCTCGGGAAATCTGCCATCCGGTCGTGCTGCTCCCAGCCGATGTCGAATACGAGGGCCGCCTCTCAGCTGAGTTGCGGGCGGCCGGAATCGAGACTCGTCGCGGCCCCTTGCCTGTCCTTCGCCGCTCGTACCTCCGACCATCGGCTCTGCCACGTTGGGCTGCCAGCGCAGTCCGGGGAACCTGGTGGCTCCTTCGACTGGTGCGGCGCATGCGCCCAGCGGCCGTCGTCACCAACACCACCGCGATTCCCGTGGGGCCACTCGTGTCGTGGCTCACTGGAGTCCAGCACATCTGGTATGTGCGTGAGCTCATCGAGTCGCCGAAATGGTATGCGCCGCTGGTGCGGTCGGTCGCGCGGCTGCCCCGCGGAACAGTCGTCACCAACTCCCGTGCCGTGGCTCGTTGGGTAGGCCCGGTCCGCGGACGCCGGACCGTGCCGATTCACAATGCCGTCCCGGCGTCGACTGGCCTTGTGCCGCTGGGGTCCGTTCCCACTGCAGTGTTCGTGGGCCGCCTGAATGACTGGAAGGGCTGGCAGGTCTTCGCGGAGGCCGCAGGGCTCGTCCATGCCAGTCTCCCGGAGAGCCGGTTCATCCTGGCTGGCGGGACCGTACCTGGAAGCACGATGAACGACTCGGTGGTCGAGGCCCGCCTGCGGACAGTGGACCCATCAGGGGCGTGGCTCGACTGGTGGGGCGAGGTCGACGACGGGCGTCACGTCATGCAGTCGGGGTGGGTGACCGTGGTGCCATCGCTCCGTCCAGAGCCATTCGGCAATGTGGCCATCGAGGCGATGGCCGAGGCTCGGCCGGTAGTCGCGACGAACATGGGTGGCGTCGCTGAGATCGTTGTCGAGGGTGAGACCGGTCTGCTGGTCGGGCCCGGATCGGCGGAGGAACTCGCAGCGGCCATGACCGCGATCCTCTCGGATCGAGCGATGGCCGAGCGACTTGGCGAGGCGGCGTCGCGACGACACCGTGCGGCCTTTGTGCCCGCGGTGCACGAGGCAGGCTGGATGTCGGTCCTGCGCTCGACGCTCGAGGCGTCCTCGCAGTCCTAGCCGATACGGTCCGCCGCCGCGATCAGGACCGTCGTCAATCCCAGGACCCGCTGACGCTCGATGCGCACATCGACATCGTCTGGAAACAACCCTCGAAGTCGTCTGGCTGTCACCGGGTTCAACGCGTCCTCAGATGCCCACTTGGCGTTCCCGGTCCGACGCAGGATCGGATGCCGAAGTCGGCGCGGCAGCCAATGCACGAACGGCAGCAGGGTGTGTGGGTCGATCGGGAATACCGCATTCGGCGTCGCGATCATCGTCCGCCGGCAGGTGCGCACCAGCTCATGCACAAAGCGGCGCTGCTGCTCGCGGTCTCCGACGTGCTCTACGACCGCATTCGAGAAGCCGATGTCGAAGGTGTCATCCGGAAACGGAAGGTCACGCCCGTCAGCCACGACGACCTTGATGTCGGGGAACGTGCGTGCAAACTCGTGCGGCTCCTCGATAGACACCGCCGTGATGCGCTCCCGGTGCGGGTAGTTGAGCTCAAGCGGATTGCCCGACCGCCAAGCAGAGTCGGTGATGCCCACATCTAGGATGGTTTCATTCGGACGGGGATCCATCAGTTCGAGGAACAGGTCGTAGCGCTTGGCTCGTGACTTGGCGGTCGCCGCGGTCGTCGCACGCCAAGCCCAGCCACCTGGGCGATTGCTCATGGTCTGCCAGTCTAGAGACTCACGAGTCTGAGACTGGGCTGCATCTGCGACGACCTGCGGTGTCATCGAGTGGGCTCGACGCCCAACGGACGACCGCTTGTGTAGCCGTGTTCCGGTGCTTGCGGGACGGAGGATCATCGACCCGCTCTGGCCGACCCCTGAGGACAGGGACGTCACGGTGCCCCTAGAGCTCCAGAGTCGCTTTCTCGTCGATCGGTTCCAGCAGCTCGGGACCCTGGTTGCGCACGTTGTTGACGGTGGTGCTGATGGGGTACATGCCCAGCACGTCGTCCGGCGCCGGCTCCAGCAGCGAGCTCAGGTACTCGGCGTCATCGAACTCCGGGTCGAGCCAATCGTCCCAGGTCTCGCGGGGCAGCAGCACCGGCATGCGGTCGTGGATGGAGGACATCATGCGATTGGCCTCGGTCGTGATGACTGCGGCCGACGGCACCCACAATCCGGTCTCGGGATCCTTCCACACGGCCCACACGCCGGCCATGGCCAGCACCGCCTCCTCGGGCGGATGGAGGAAGTAGGGCTGCTTTGGCCCGCCGGTGCGCCGCCACTCGTAGAATCCGTCGCTGGGCACGATGCAGCGGCGCTTCTTGAACGACGAGCGGAACGAGGGTGACGTAGCCACCGTCTCTGCGCGGGCGTTGATGCGTTTGGCGCCGTCCTTGAGCGACTTGCTGAAGGAAGGCACCAGGCCCCAGCGATGCTGCTCCACGAGCCGTCCCTGTTCCGCCCGCTGGAGCACCACTGTCAGCGGCTGCGTGGGCGCCACGTTGTAGCGCGGCTGGGCATCGTCAGCGTCGGAGTCGATCGCCGATTCCGCGTCGAAGATGCGCGCCACCTCCGCCGGGTCGGTGGTCTGGGTCATGCGCCCACACATCGGCTAGCCCTCGCTCGTTGGCACCGACGGACTCTCGTCCCCCTCGCCTTCGTCAGCGAGGACCTTGACCGCGATGACCAGCAACAGGATCGCGGCCGCGGTGAGCAGGGCGATGCCGGGTCCGCCGATGCTCCACAGGGCGATGACGCCGATGACACCGATGCCCACCGCGAGGATGCCCACCATGTGGTGCTTGACCCAGCGTCCGAGCGTTCGCGGCGGGGTCTCCATCGACGGTCGCTGGAGCTCGTCACGGCGCTCCCACACGACCGCGATGGCGGCCACGATGATCGCTACCAGGATGAGCACGAAGGTGAACCACATGAGTGAGTCCACCGCCGCTTCGATGATGGCGCTGACGATGACCCGCGCCTCCAGCTCGGGTTGCCGGCGGGTCACGGCCTCGAGCACCAGCCGGGTCACGAAGCGACCGGCCAGCAGCGCCGCGACGGCACCGCCGCTGAGCCACAGGACCATGCGGATCCGTCGCTGGGACAGCCACAGCGCAAGCGCGGTGAAGCCCGCCCACAGCAGTAGTAGCACCACCGTGATGAGGTCGAACCAGCGGACGATCGTCTGGACCAGCTCGAGGTTCTCCGAGTCGACGAGCACGATGGTGCCCACGTCATCGGGGATGTCGCGGTCCAGCACCTGCTCGACGAGAGCGATGGCACGGGCAGAAGCCTCGAACTCGCTGAGGTCGGGAATCTCGCGAGACTCGTCGATGAGGCCGGCGTCCTGCAGGGTATAGAGCACGCCCTCGATGAGCGGGAAGATGTTGAGGGTGATGAGGCCGTCTTCCGACGTCAGCGCCTCGCTGTCACCGCCGCGGATGGTTGCCATGGCGGCGTCGTGCGCGGCCATGTTGACGTTGACGAAGGCCTCCTGGAAGGCATCAGAGGCAGCGAAGTCCGCGACCGCCTCGGTGACCCGGTCCTGGACCACGCCGGTGACCGCGCGGCCCACGATGTCGGGCCCGGGCAGCACCTCGGCTACGATCTCCTGCACGCCGAGCGATTCGGAGAGCCGGTCGACGAGCACGACGCTGAGCGCCTCGATCACCTCCTCGTCAGCGATGACGTCGCTGACGATGCCGCCCCAGCCGTCGGCTGTCAGCAGCGTCTGGTGCGCCCACAGGGTGACGCCACCGACGAGCACGCTCAGGCTGGCCAGCAACCAGAAGACCGCCGCCAGCGTGCGCCGGCCGCGGTGCGCTGGGGGATCCGCGTCTGCCGATGGCGTGGCGGCCTCGGCTACGATGTCGCGCTCGTCCTCTGCCGGTGCCGCCTCTGCCGCTGCCGTCTCGACCACCTCCGCCTCGGCAGCCTCCGCCTCGGCCAGCTCTGGCGCGGCGGGCTCGGGCTGCTCTGGCTCAGGCACTTCCGTCGACTCTGCGTCCGGCTCGGTCATGGCGTCGTGCGCCGGTCGTTCGTCGGTCATCCGCCTCTCCCTCCGGCCCGCGGTGACTGCGGTGCGTGGTCGGGGGCATGGTATGGCACAGACCGCTTCCGCTACCGTACGAAGTGAGTACAGGCAGCGCGCAGGGAGGAACACGTGAGCACCGAACCGATCCGCTGGGGACTGATGGGCACGTCCCGCATCAACGAGAAGCTGCTGCGCGGCGCGCGGCTGACCGACGCAGCCGATGTCGTGGCCGTGGGGTCGAGGACCGCCGAGGTAGGGGAGGCCTACGCTGCGGCCAACGGGATCCCCAAGGTGCACGTCACGTATGAGGCCCTGTTGGCGGACCCCGAGGTCGACGCTGTCTACATCCCCCTGCCCAACTCGCTCCACCACCCCTGGACGCTCAAGGCCATCGCCGCCGGCAAGCACGTGCTCTGCGAGAAGCCCTACACGCGCCATCCGGCCGAGGTCGACGAGGCCTGGGACGCAGCCGAGGCCGCGGGCGTGGTGTTGATGGAGGCCTTCATGTGGCGTCACACGCCGCAGGCGGCTCGCCTGGTGGAGCTGACCGCCGGGCTGGGCGAGCTGGTGCACGCGCGTTCGACCTTCAGCCACGACCTCGACGATGACGCCGACATCCGCGTCAGCGCTGAGCTCGAGGGCGGATCGCTCATGGATGTGGGCTGCTACTGCGTGTCGGGCGCGCGACTCATCGCGGGCGCTGAGCCGGATCTGGTCTACGGCCAGCAGGTGACCACGGCCGACGGCGTGGACCGTCGCTTCACCGGCTACCTGCACTTCCCGTCCGGCCTGGTGGCCACCTTCCACAGCGGGTTCGACAGCTTCAGTGAGTCTCTGGAGGTGACCGGTCGCGCCGGCACCGTCTCGCTGCCCGATCCGTGGCACTCACAGCGTGGCCTGCTCGTGGTCGACGGCGAGGAGCAGTCGGTGGAGGCGAAGAACCCGTACATGTGCGAGCTGGAGGACATGGCCGCTGCCATCGGTGGCCAGAAGGCGCCGCGTCTGGGCCGTGACGACGCCA
>CAYZDQ010000075.1:0-7732 GCA_964476955.1 uncultured Anaerolineaceae bacterium | reverse complement strand
GTCTGGGCCACGTAGCTGCCGTGGTGCAGGATGAACTTGAGGTCGAGTCGCGAGACCGACGAACACGCCGCGCAGGTGCAGGTCAACGCATCCTCGGTACGCGCGAGATGCTCGCGGAAGGTGGCGTAACACCCGCTCAGGCAAGCGCGCACCGCATCGCCGCGCAATTCGAGGTCGCCCTCGGCCGCGTAGGCGAAGACCGCGTCACCCTCGAGCTTGGCCAGCACGAACGGCGGCACCAGGCTCTCGACGATCGAGTCGAGCAGGGTCGTCATCAGCGGGTACGCCGCCGGCGTCTCACCCGCGGCCAGCTCCGAGCCGTGGGCCGTGCCGACGTCGCTGAGGAAGCGCGTGTAGCCGGAGATATCGGCGAGCACGAGCGTGGCCCGCGCCCGCTGCCCCACCGAGTGGCTGCTGAGGGGATCAGGCACGGCGGGACCGTAGCACATGGCGGCCTGCTCGAAGGCCACGACAGCCGTGGCTTCGAGGGCTAGGCGAGTATCCTTGGGAGACGGCTTGAACGCCGGCAAGAAGAGCATCGAGCGGACGATCCCCAGGGTCCGTCGGGCAGTGTCAACAGGGGGTCCCGCGAAGGAGGGGTCATGTTCCGTTTCATCCTCGGTCTCGCCACCGGCGTCGCCATCGGCGTCGCTGCCGCGTCCGCCAGTCAGAGCCAGGGCGGCCAGGATCTGCGCGCCGAGTTCGACCGCATCCGCAACGATCTGCAGCAGCGTGACTTTGACGCTATCGGTGCGCATCTCGAGGAGCGCTTCAAGGAGCTGCAGGCCAGCCTCGAGGAGCGCTTCGCCGAGGTCGAGGAAGCCGCCGAGGAAGCCGCCGATACCGACGAGGTCAGCGAAGAGGCGGCAGAGGTCGTCGAGGCGGTCGTGGAGGAGGCCAAGGAGGCCTAGCCACCCGCTCCGACAACCAGGGCAGCGGCCGTCCCGACGAGGGGCGGCCGCTTTCGATTCCAAACCGCCTGCGGTCGCCACAGGCGGTTTCCGCGTGTCCTTGCCCGCGACGGGCTTGTCTTGGCGACCCCTCCACAGGTATAGTTCATACAATGAATGAAATAAGGTCGAGCCGCGAGCTGGGCAAGCGCATCAACCGCCAGCTGGTCCTGAACCTCATCAAGGCCGGGCCGACGTCGCGGGCGCTCATCGCAGGGGAGACCGGCCTCAGTCCGGCCACGGTGTCGAACCTCACGTTCGAGCTGATCGACGAGGGCCTCGTGCGGGAGACCGGGGTAGTGGAGACCACGCGTGGCCGGCCACCGGTGCTCCTTGAGCTCAACAGCCTTGCCCGCTACGTCGTCGGCGTGAAGGTCATGCCGTCCTCGTTGGTGGCGGTGGTGACCGACCTCGACGCCAACGTGGTCGCGACGCGGACGCACCAGACCGACGAGCAGGACCGCTCCCTGGGCCACACGCCCGCGGACCTCATCGACCGGCTGGCTCGTGTCGTCGACGAGGTCGTCGAAGACGCTGATATCGAGCGCGCCGACCTGCTCGGTGTGGGTGTCGGCCTCGCGGGGATCATCGATGGCGCCGCCGGTATCTGCCGCTACTCGCCGTTCTTCGGCTGGCGGGACGTGGACCTCGTCTCACCGCTGCAGGAGCGGCTGGGGCTGGAGATCCACCTCGCCAACGACGTCGACTCGCTGACCATCGCGGAGCAGTGGTTCGGCCATGGCCAGGGCTGCAGCGACGTCATCGTGGTCACGGTCGGACGCGGCATCGGCGCCGGCTTCGTGTTCAACGGTCGCTTCTACGGCGGCCGCGCTGGTGGCGTCGGCGAACTGGCGCACGTACGAGTGGCGCCCGCCGGTCCAGCATGCACCTGTGGTGGCCGCGGTTGCCTGGAGGCGCTCGCGAGCGACATCGCGCTCATCGACGCTGCGACCGAGGCGGTGGCCGCCGGCCGGACCACGAGCCTGGCGAGGGCCGAACGCATCGACCTCGGGGCCATCGTCGCCGCCGCGGAGGCCGGTGACGCTCTCTCGCGCGAGCTGCTTGCGGAGTCGGGTCGCTGGCTGGGCACCGGCATCGCCACACTGCTGAACCTGCTCAACCCGCAGCGCGTCATCGTCGCCGGCGAAGGCGTGGAGGCCGGAGAGTGGCGGCTGGCACCGATGCGCGAGGCCATCGAGGAGCTGCGCTTCGACGCCGTCGGTGCGCGGACCGAGGTCATCGTCGAGTCGGCCGGTGACACGACCTGGGCGCGCGGTGCCGCGTGTGTGGTACTGGGTGAGTTCTTCAAGTCACCGCTGCACCGCGACCGCCCGGCCACGCCGGCCGCAGGGGTCGCCGGCGCATGACCTGGCTCGGCTCGTCCCGTCACTGGTGGATCGTCTTCGTGGGGCCCAGCCTGCTGATGCTGGTGGTCTTCACGGTGGTGCCCATCATCGCGGCGGCGGCGCTCAGCTTCTACGAGTGGGATTTGCTCACGCCGCCCCAGTTCATCGGCCTGGGCAACTTCATCGAGCTCGCGGGCGAGGACAAGTTCCACGCCGCGGTCATCCATACGCTGACCTTCATCCTCGGCTACGTGCCCATCGTCATGGGCATCGGCCTGGGCCTGGCGCTGCTGCTCAATCGGCGTAGTCAGCTGGCCGGCGTCTCGCGCGTGGTCTTCTTCATGCCGGTCGTCTCGGCCTGGGTGGCGGTCGCGCTCATGTGGCGCTGGATGCTCAACCCGCGCTTCGGCGTCATCAACTGGGCCCTCGACCTCGTGGGTATCGACGGCCCGGCCTGGCTCTACGAGCGTGGCTGGGCCATGGTCTCGGTCATCGCCGCCAGTGTCTGGAAGGACGCAGGCTTCGTGATGATCCTGTTCCTCGCCGGCCTGCAGACGATCAGCAAGGACTATCGCGAAGCGGCTGCCCTCGACGGTGCCAGCCCGTGGCAGGGCTTCTGGCGTATCACCTTCCCGCTGCTGAGCCCGGCCATCCTGCTCATCTCCATCATCCTGCTCATCAACTCGTTCCAGGTCTTCGAGCAGATCTGGATCCTGACCGAGGGCGGCCCGCTGGGCTCGACCACGGTCATCGTCGAGCGCATCGTGACCAACGCCTTCAGCTTCGGGCGTATGGGCTACGCCGCGGCCATGTCGTGGGTGCTTTTCGCCTTCATCTTCGGCGTCACCATCCTGCAGACACAGCTGCAGAACCGCTGGGTCCACTATGGCGACTAGGTCGAGCGCCCATCCCGGTCGCTGGTTCGGGGCCGCGGTCATCGTGGCCTCGGGCGCGATGATGGTGCTGCCCTTCCTGTGGACGTTGTCGACGTCACTGACTCCGGGTGACGAGGTGCTGCAGCTGCCACCGCAGCTGATCCCGGCGAACCCCACGCTCGACGCCTACCGCGAGCTGACCGAGGTCATGCCCTTCGGGCGCATGCTGCTCAACTCGGTCATCGTCACCGTCGTCATCGTGGTCGGGCAGGTCGTGACCAGCGCACTCGCCGGCTACGGCCTGGCGCGCTTCGAGTTCCGCGGACGGCAGGCGCTGCTGCTGCTGTTCCTGGCCACGCTGATGGTGCCTGCGCAGGTCACGATCGTGCCGCTCTTCATCGGCATGAGCCGACTCGACCAGCTCAACACGCTGCACGCGCTGGCCCTGCCCATGATCGCCAGTGCCTTCGGCGTCTTCCTCTTCCGCCAGTACTTCATGCAGATGCCGGCCTCGCTCGAGGAGGCGGCTGCACTCGATGGGGCCAACCCCTGGCGCACGTTCTGGTCGGTGGCACTGCCCTATGCCCGCCCCGCCGTGGCCACCTTCGGGATCCTCGCCTTCATGGCCGCCTGGAACGCCTACCTCTGGCCGCTCTTCGTGGCCCGCGATGAGGCGGCCATGACGCTGCCCGTGGGCCTGGCCTCACTGCACGGTCGCTTCCAGACCGACTGGAACCTGGTGATGGCCGGCTCGGTCGTCACGGTCGTTCCGGTGATCGTCGTATTCGCCATCGTCCAGCGCCACATCTCGACCGGCCTGCTCTTGGGCGGCGGGAGCAAGTAGGAGGACTGCCAGCGCCGACATACATCACCCATCGTCCCCACCCGATGACCCCCGTCGAGAGGCTGTCTAGCGCCAGAAGGAAGAGGAGATCAGATCCCATGATCAGCAAGAGGAAGCTCATCGCGACATCGATGGCCGTCGCACTCACCGCCGCCGTGTCGGCATCGGCCCTGGCCCAGGAGCCGACCACCATCCGTTACTTCACCTTCTCGGCCGCGCCCGACTACCTCGACGAGCTCGACGGGATGATCGCCGCCTTCGAGGAGCAGAACCCCGACGTGAACGTCGAGGTCGAGAGCGCGCCGTTCGGCGACTACTTCACGCTGTTGCAGACCCAGGTCGCCGGTGGCGATGCCCCTGACGCTTTCGAGCTCAACTTCGAGAACTTCGTGACCTTCGCCAGCAAGGGCGTCCTCGCAGACCTGGGCCCGATGATGGCGGCTGACGAGGCCCTCGACACCGAGGCCTACTACCAGAAGGCCTTCGACGCCTTCTCTGTCGACGGCGCCCAGTACGGACTGCCCGAGAGCTACTCGACGGTGCTGCTCTTCTACAACAAGGGCCTGTTCGATGCCGCCGGTGTGGAGTACCCCACCGACGATTGGACCTGGGCCGAGGAGCGCGCTGCCGCCGAGGCGCTGGCCGCCACCTCTGACGACGTGTGGGGCCACTTCGCAGGCGTCCACTACTGGGAGTTCTACAAGGCCGCGGCCCAGAACGGCTGCGACTTCTTCGCCGAGGACGGCAGCGTCACCGTCAACCACGCAGGTTGCGTCGAGGCCCTGCAGTTCATGATCGACTACGTGGTCGACGGTGTGCAGCCGACCGCCGCCGAGATGGGTGGCGTCTCCGATGGCGACATGTTCGCCAACGGCGAGCTGGGCATGATCACCACCGGCATCTGGATGTTCCCGACCTTCGATGCGGCCGAGTTCGACTGGGATGTCGTGGTCGAGCCGGGCAACGTCGAGGGTGGCAGCCACTTCTTCGCCAACGGCGTGGGCGTGTCGGCCGAGTCCGAGAACCAGGATGCTGCCTATCGTTGGCTGCGGTTCTTCACCTCCAGCCCCGAAGCCGCACAGATGCGCGTCGACGCGTCGTGGGAGCTGCCGACCCTTACCGACGAGGCGCTCTACGAGAGCTACCTCGCCGCCGAGAGGCCGGCCAACCGCGAGGCCGTGCTGAAGTCCCTGGAGAACGTGGTCGTTCCGCCGGTCATCGAACGGCAGGCGGAGATGCAGGACGCGCTCAACGGGCAGATCGAGCTGGCGCTGGCCGGTGAGATCAGCGCGCAGGCAGCGCTCGATGCGGCCGCGGCCGAGATCGAAGAGCTGATCGGCTAGCTGCCGGCCGACCCTCAGGTGGGGCGTGGCCACCGCTGCGCCCCACCGCGAACACCGGAGACCCGATGTCCGATCTGTTGCTGCACGTCCCCGAAGGTGACCACAACCCGTACGTGCCGGTAGCGTGGTCTCGCTACCCCCTCGCACCCCTCGGGGACGAGGCCTTCCGCGTCGGTGTCAGAACGACGCGCCACTACGCAACGGTCACCGCCGAGTGGGAAGTCGATGGCTTCCGCGGTGAGGCACCGCTGAGCCTCGAGGACGACTCCTGGAGCGGCGCGGTCGGGCCCATGTCCGGGACCTGCCGCTACCGCTTCGTCGGGACGCGGACGGGCGCCAAGACCGATCACAGCGAGTGGTTCTCGCTGGAGATCCCGCGCTGGGAGCCACTTGCCTTGGCCTCAGTGGCAGTGGAGGGGACCGAGGTCGTGGTCGTCGGCGAGGGCGGGCAGCTGCGGTTGACACTCGCAGAGCGATCGCTGGCCTGGAGTCTCGAGCCTTCGTCGCAGGGCGCCGGTGCGAACCGCCGGACGCAACTCGACGGATGGGACATCGCGCTCGAGGATGACGGACGGCTCAGCCTGGAGCACCACGATCTGCGCCTCGAGCTGGGGGCCGAGGTCGCGCGCGTCGGTTCGGAGCCGCGCGCGTGGCGGCTCGGCTGGTCGCTCGACGCGGATGAGCGGTTGCTCGGCACCGGCGAGCGCTTCGACAGTCTCGATCAGCGCGGACGGCGTCCGGACATGCGCGTCTATGAGCAGTACAAGGGCCAGGGCTCACGCACGTACTTCCCCGTCCCGTGGCTCGTCTCCACGCGCGGCTATGGGCTCGCGCTGGACGGCGCCGCGCGCTCGTGCTTCGACCTCGGCGCTACCGACCCACACGCGGCCAGCGTGACCGTGCCCTCGCCGGCCGGCGCCACCGGTCGTTGGTACGCGGGTACGCCGGCAGACCTGCTCGAGGCCTACACGGCCGACCTCGGCCGGCGCAGGTCGATGCCGCTGTGGGGCTACGGGCCCTGGATGTCGGGCAACGAATGGAACAGCCAGGGGCGCGTCCACGAGGTCGTGGAACGCACGCTTGACGAGGACATCCCGGCTTCGGTGCTGGTGATCGAGGCCTGGGCCGACGAGGCCACGTTCTACCTCTGGAATGACACCCAGTACGAGCCGGTCGACGGAGCCGAGCCGGTACCGCTCGCGGGGATGCGCCACGGTGGTCGCTGGCCTGATCCGGGGGGCCTGACCGACTGGCTGCACGAACACGGGATCCGCCTGGTGTTGTGGCAGATCCCGGTGCTCAAGGACATGGCCGAAGACGACGAGATGGATACCGACCATCCGCAACAGACGCGCGACATCGCCCATGCCGACGAAGCCGGGCTGGGTGTGCTTGCCGGCGACGAGCCCTATCGCAACCGCGGCTGGTGGTTCCCGCGCAGTCGCGTGATCGACTTCAGCAACCCCGCGGCTGCGGACTGGTGGTTCCGCAAGCGCGCCTACCTGCTCGACGAGATGGGCATCGACGGTTTCAAGACCGACGGCGGTGAGCATCTGTGGGGCGCTGACATCGTGGCCCACGATGGCGCCACCGGCGACGAGGCCGCCAATCGCTACCCCACGCAGTATCTCGAGGCCTACCATCGCTTCCTCGAGGTACACGGTGACGGTGACCGGTTGATCTTCAGTCGTGCCGGCTTCACCGGTTCGCAGGTGCTGCCGACCCACTGGGCCGGCGACGAGGACTCGACCTGGGAGGCCTATCGAGCGTCGCTCACCGCGGGCCTCTCGGCAGGGATCTGCGGGGTGGCCTTCTGGGGCTGGGACATCGCCGGCTTCTCGGGGCCGTTGCCGACCTCGGAGCTCTACCAGCGAGCCACGGCCATGGCCACCTTCTGCCCCATCATGCAGTACCACTCAGAGCACAACGGACATCGCCGGCCGCTGGCCGACCGCACGCCCTGGAATGTGGCCGAGCAGTCCGGCGATCCCGCGGCCATGGACGTCTACCGCCGGTACGCGCAGCTGCGCATGAACCTCGTGCCCTACCTCTACGGCCTCGGGTCGGTGGCGGCCGAGACCGGGTTGCCGCTGATGCGGGCGATGGCGCTGGCTTGCCCCGATGACGCGGTCGCATGCGCGCTCGACGACCAGTACCTGCTGGGCCCGGACCTGCTCGTGGCACCGGTGCTCGAGCCGGGCCGCACCGAGCGGCGCGTGTATCTGCCATCAGGGGAGTGGTGCGACCTCTGGACCGGCGCCCTGGTGGAGGCCGGCTGGCGGACCGTGTCGACGCCACTCGACACCATCCCGGTGTTCGTACGGGCCGGTGCGGCCATCCCCCTATGGATGCCGCACGACGCCTGCGAGCTGGG
>CAYZDQ010000074.1:5163-7737 GCA_964476955.1 uncultured Anaerolineaceae bacterium | reverse complement strand
CCGTTCGACGGCTCCCCCACCGATCCCTGGCAGCTGCACGCCCACTTCATGCCACCCCTGCTCGAGGCCACCAAGCGCAAGTTCATGGTGGGTTACGAGCTGCTGTCCGAACCGCAGCGCGACATCAGCGCCGAGGATGCGGCCGAGCAGCTGCGCGCGACCGAACCGGCGGTCCCTGACGCCACTGCGAGCACGGTCTAGCATCGCGCTACCACTCCAGGAGGGCCATGTGACCACCGCTCCGCTCGCCGACCGTGAGGCGGCGCTTGCCCGTCTCGCCGATGAGCGCTGGGACGTGTTCATCATCGGCGGCGGGATCGTCGGCTCCGGTGCGTTGCTCGACGCCACCTCGCGCGGGCTGAAGGCGGCCCTTGTCGAACAGGACGACCTGGCCGTGGGCACCTCGTCACGCTCCTCGCGCCTGATTCACGGCGGTCTGCGCTACCTCGAGGACCTGCGGTTGCAGCTGGTGCGGGAGGCGCTGGCCGAGCGTTCGCGGCTGCTGCGACTGGCCCCGCACCTGGTCCGTCTCGAGCGCTTCCTCTTTCCCGTCTACGGCTGGCCACTCGTGCACCGCGCGTTCATGGGTGCCGGCCTGACGCTGTACGACCTGCTCGGTGCGGCGCGAGATGGCGGACGAGCCCATCACCTGGACGCGAACGCGGTGGCAGAGCTCATCCCGGATATCAAGCGCGACGGCCTGCGTGGTGGCGTGACCTACTCGGACGGCGTCGAGGACGACGCCCGCTTCAGCATCGCTGTGGCCCGCACGGCCATCGCCGACGGCGCCACGGTAGTGACGCGCGCACGCGCCAGCGAGGTGCTCACCGACGAGTCCGGCACGGTGACCGGGATCCGGGTCCGCGACCTGCTCGGAGGCGGGGAGCTCGAGGTACGCAGCACCAGGGTCATCGACGCCACCGGTGTCTGGCTCGGTGATCCCGAAGCGCGGCTCGGCGGATCCACCATGAAGCTCGTGCCCAGCCGCGGCACGCACCTGGTCTTCGATCGCGACCGTTTGCCGCTCAAGACGGGCATGACCCTGCGTGTCCCCGGGCGCGTGGTCTTCGTCATCCCCCACCCTCGCACGTGGCTGGTGGGCACCACCGATGTCGGCGACGAGGGCGCCCCTGACCGTCCCGTGCCGACCGGCGGCGAGGTCGACGAGATCCTCGAGAAGGTCAACCACGTGCTCGACGCAGACCTCGGACCGGATGACGCGGTCGGCGCCTTCGCCGGCCTGCGGCCCCTGGTGGGAGCGCCCGGCGGCGATACCGCTCGCGTCAGCCGTGAGCACACCATCCATCGGGAGGACTCGGGCCTCGTGCGGGTGTCGGGCGGCAAGTACACGACGTACCGCTTGATGGCCCGCGATGCGATCGACTACGTCCTCGAGGGCGAGGAGTCGATGCCCGTGAGCAGGACCGCGGAGCGGCCCTTGCTGGGCGCGGTAGCACGGGATCAGCTGGATGCGCTCGCACGGGAGCTGGCCGGCGAGACCGGGCTCGACCTCGAGCACACCACCGCGCTGGTCGATCGTCACGGGACCCAGGCCCGGGACGTGGTCGCGCTCGGTCGCGAGGCGGACCTGCTGCGCCCGCTGGCCGATGACCGCACGGAGCTCGAAGCCGAGGTCGCCTGGGCCGTGGAGCAGGAGCTGGCGCTGTCGCTCGATGACGTGCTCTCACGTCGTATGCGCCTCTCGATGTCCCGCCGCGACCGTGGCGCCTCCCTGGCGCCACGAGCAGCAGAGATCGTCGGCGCCCGACTGGGCTGGGATGTCGGGCGACAGGGGTCCGAGGTAGCGCAGTATCTGGAGGTCGCCCGCCGGGAGTACGACGTCCCGGGAGCCTAGCGCGGCGACAAGCAGGGAGATCGAACATGGGTGCCGACTACGTCCTCGCACTCGACCAGGGCACGACCTCGTCGCGGGCCATCGTCTTCGATCGTGGTGGCGGCACGGTCGCTGTCGCGCAGCAGGAGTATCCCCAGGGCTACCCCTTCCCCGGCCATGTCACGCACGACCCCGAGGACATCTGGGACAGCCAGCTCGCGACCGCGCGCGAGGCCCTCGATGCCGTGCCCGGCGGCGCTGCGTCCATCGCCGCCGTCGGCATCACCAACCAGCGCGAGACCACGGTCGTGTGGGACCGGGCCACGGGCGAGCCGGTGGCACCGGCCATCGTATGGCAGAGCCGGATCACCGCGGACCGCTGTGTCGCCCTGCGTGAGGCCGGCCACGAGGAGCGCGTACGCGCCCTCACCGGCCTACCGCTCGACGCCTACTTCAGCGGACCGAAGATCGCGCACATCCTTGACGAGCAGCCCGGGCTGCGGGCGCGGGCGGAGGCCGGTGAGCTGGCCTTCGGCACGGTCGACAGCTTCCTCATCTGGCGGCTGACCGGCGGCAGGGCCCACATCACCGACGTCTCGAATGCCAGCCGGACGTTGCTCTTCGACATCACCGAGCGGCGCTGGGACCCCTGGCTGTGCGAGCTCATCGGCGTGCCGCTGGCCATGCTGCCCGAAGTGCGCCCCTCCTCTGCCCTGTTGGCCGAGACCGACCCGGGACTG
>CAYZDQ010000074.1:0-5153 GCA_964476955.1 uncultured Anaerolineaceae bacterium | reverse complement strand
CTGCTGAGCGCGGCGCTGCCGATCGGCGGCATCGGCGGCGACCAGATGGCGGCCACCTTCGGGCAGGCCTGCCTCGAGTCGGGGATGGCCAAGAACACCTACGGCACCGGCGCCTTCGCCCTGCTCAACACGGGCCCCGCGCCCGTAGCCTCGCAGCATGGCCTGCTCTCGACGATCCTGTGGCAGCTGGGCGACGAGGGCGAGGCCGTCTATGCGCTCGAGGGCTCGGTCTTCGTGGCTGGTGCGGCCGTTCAGTGGATCCGCGATGGGCTCAAGGCCATCGAGTCCAGCAAGGACGTGGAGCAGCTGGCTGCCGGCGGCGACCGTGACAACGGGGTCGTGGTGGTGCCGGCCTTCGTGGGCCTGGGCGCGCCGCATTGGGATCCGCACGCCCGCGGCGCCATCGTGGGCCTGACCTTCAGCTCCGGTATCGAGGACATCGCGCTCGCGACCGTGGACGCCATGGCCTACCAGGTGGCCGATGTGCTCGAGTCGATGACGCTCGACGCCGGCGACAAGATCGGAGCGCTGCGCGTGGACGGCGGCGCGGCCGTGAACGATGCCCTGTTGCAGTTCCAGGCGGATGTCCTGCGGGTACCGGTGGAGCGGCCACGGGTGACGGAGACGACGGCCCTGGGCGCAGCCTTCCTGGCCGGCCTGGCCACCGGCTTCTGGTCGTCGACCGACGAGCTGGCTGCGACCTGGCAGCTCGACCGTCGCTTCGAGCCCCGCATGGAGCAGGCCGACCGCGACCGGCTGGTGCAGCGCTGGCGGCACGCCGTCGAGCGCGCCCGGGGCTGGGCCTCGAGCTAGCATCGCGCGCCCCGGGTGCCGCCCGGCGAGGCTACAGCTCGAACTCGGGCGTGCGGTAGATGATCTCGCCGTCGAGCAGGGTGGCCAGGGGTCGTGCCGTGGCGATGACATCGGGGTCGGCCGGTTCCGCGAAGATCGCTGCGGGCACCACCAGCAGGTCCGCCCGCGCGCCGGCGTCGAGATGGCCCTGGTCGCGGATGTGAGCCGAAAGCGGCCCATCGAGGCAGGCTCCGCGCAAGGCACGAGCGAGACCGATCGCCTGCTCCGGGTAGAAGGCGTCGCCCAGGCCCCAGCCGGCGCCTCGCCGGGTCACCGCAGCCGCCAGCCCGGGCCAGGGATCGGCGGATTCGACCGGCGCGTCGGTGCCGAAGGGCATGAGCGCCCCCGCGGCCTCGAGCGCCGCCAGCGGGAAGGCGTTCGCCGAGCGCGCACCCCAGGACGTGCGCATGGCTGCCGCGTCGCTGAGCAGGTGGCTCGGTTGCACCGAGGCAGGGATACCTAGGGCGGCGAAGCGCGTGACGTCGGCAGGGTCGACCAGCTGTGCATGCTCGACGCGGTGCATCGCCCCGGCCACGACCGGCAGGCCCTCGATGGCGTCGAGCACGGTCCGCACGGCTCCATCGCCGATAGCGTGGATCTCGCTGGCGATGCCCGCTTCCGCGGCACGACTAGCAGTCTCAGCCAGCTGCTCGAGGGTGAGCACGGGCATGCCTCGCTCGCCACCTGGTGGTGGACCCGCGGGATCGTCCGGCTCGTACGGTGCCAGCAGGGCTGCGGTGCGGCTGCCGAGGGCGCCGTCGCTGAAGAGCTTGAGCCAGCCGTCGCGGTAGCGACCACGCTCGTCCTCCTCGACGGGCTGTCCAGTGCGGAAGCCGATCTCGATCGCGCGCTCGAGCTGGTCCTCGCGCACGCTGGCCATCACGCGCAGCGGCAGCCGGCCGGCACGCGCCATCTCGCGATAGTGGAGCGGGCCGCCGCGCAACTCCGGGTCGGGCGCCACGCCTCCGGGGTCATGTACCGCGGTCACGCCCAGCCCCGCGAGCGTGCGGGCGTAGGCGCCCACGGCCCAGTCGACGTCCGATGCAGTAGCGGCAGGGATGAAGGCGTCGACCAGCCCCGCGGCTGCCTCGTACATCACCCCGGTCGGTCGGCCATCAGCGTTACGCTCGATACGACCCGAGGGTGGGTCGCCCACGGCCGCCAGGCCGGCGACCTGGATGGCACGTGCGCTGAGCCAGCGCGAGTGGTGGTCGTGGGCCCACAGCGCCACCGGCCGCCCGGGTGCGGCCTCGTCCAGCCAGGCGGCATCGGGATGGTCGCCCAGGGCCGCGAACGTCCAGCCGTGCCCCAGGAGCCAGCTGTCCTCGTCACCACGCACGAGCATCTCCGTGTGCACAGCATTGACGGCAGCGCTGACCGCTTCGCGGTCCAGGCCGGTCAGCTCCGGCTGTTCCGCGCCAAGAGCGGCGGACGCGCAGTGGATGTGGGCATCGGTGAAGGAAGGGATGACCGCCAGCTCGTCCGGCAGCGCCCACGTGATGGTGCCCGGACCGGCCAGGGCTTGGACATCCGCGCGGGGTCCTGCGGCCAGGATCCGCCCGTCGCGGAGGGCAAGGGCCTCTACCCAGCCGAATCCGTGCTCGCCGCGAAGCGTGGCGATGCGGCCCACGATGATCCGCTCCGGCGCCTGCTCAGCCACGCTCCCCATCCTCGAACAGGGCCCGCAGGCCGGCATCATCGAGCCCAGCTCCGAGCCCGAGAGCGAGTGCGATGCGAGCCTTGGGACCACTGCGCGTGCCGCCCATGATCGCCCCTGCCTCCATCCACGAACGACCGCCACCAGGGAACCCGTAGTGCGGGCCCACCGACCCTGCAGCACAACGGGTGGTCAGCACCACCGGTAGGCCTGCGGCCATGGCCTCGGACGCGGCGGCCAGGAGGTCCGGGTCCGTGTTGCCCGAGCCGGTGGCCTCGATGACGATGCCCCGGCTTCCTTGCGCGATCGCAGCACGCACGAGGGCACCATCGGTTGACACGACCGCGGTCAGGAGTGCGACCGGCTCCGCGGCCGTGGTGGGTGTGAGCGGCAGCGCATGGCGCGAGCCCCGCGTCCGCACGAGCTCCACCTGCCCGTCTCGCACGGTTCCGAGCGCGCCCATGTTCAGCGCTTGGAAGGTGTCGAGCGCCTGGCTGTCGGTCTTGGTTACGTCATCGGCAGGCAGGATGCGGCCGGCCATGACCACCAGCACCCCGGCATCACGCAGGCGCGGGTCGGCCGCCACGCGCACGGCATCGGTGACGTTCTGCGGGCCTTCGTAGTCGGCGTCGCCGGCGTTACGCATGGAGCCCACCACCACCACCGGTGTGTGGGCCCGATGGAGCAGGTCCCAGGCGTAGGCGGTCTCCTCGAGCACGTCGGTGCCTTGCACCACGACCACACCATCGACGTCGTCCCGGTCTGCGGCCGCAGCGATGAGCCCGGCCACTTCCAGGATCTGGCTGAAGCGCAGGTGCGAGGCGGGCACCAGACCCCAGTCCACGGCCTCGACCTGGGCGATGGCCTCGAGACCCGGAACGCGCGCGAGGATGCCCCGGCCGTCGAGGGCGGGCAGCGCCGCACCCGTGACCGGATCGGGCAGCATCGAGATCGTGCCGCCGGTGAAGATGACCACGATCCGTGGGCGGTCAGCCATGAGGTGGTGGAGGTGGAGGCTCCTGCGCGGGGCCGGCCTTGCCGGGCACGACCGGGCTGGCGATGATCTGGATGGGGCGGGTGGACTCTACGTCCTCGGCGAGGTAGCGCAGGCGGATGGGCCGGTTCAGCGTCGATGAAGCGGTGGTGATGGTCATGGGGTCGTAGGGCTCGACGTTGGTGGGGTGTGCGGAGCCGGTGATGCGCGGGTGGGCGAAGATGATCGAAGCCAGGCCGATGACCATCACCAGGCCCGCGAAGATGACGATGACCGCGGCTGCACTGAGCACGTCTGCCAAGGGACCGGCCACGATGATGGGCACGAAGGAAGCCAGGCTCACGAGCATGTTGAGCACGCCGAAGACGCGGCCGCGCACGTCGCCGGGCAGCTCCTCTTGCAGCGACGTCTGGGCCGGGACCGCCACGAAGGCGTAACAGACGCCCGCGAGGAAGGCCAGCACGATGACCACCACCAGCAGGGCCGAGATGTCGTCGTCGCTGCGGAGCATGTCGAGCTCCTGAGCGAAGCCCAGCACGATCAGGGCCAGGCCGAGTCCGATCATGCCGCTCTCGATAAGCCGACGGCGTGGCAGCCGGTGGCCGATGGCGTTGAGGATGACGATGCCGGAGACCAGGCCGGCACCGAGCGGCAGGAGGATGACGACGAGGTCGCTGTCCTCCAGGCCCAGCACGTCGGCCGCGAAGGCCGGGCCCAGCGAGCCGAGGACGCCGATGAGCGAGGCCGTGATGGCGAGGTAGGTCAGCGACCAGAAGATGTTGTGGTGGCCACGGATGTACTGCAGGCCCTCGCGCAGCTGGCTGAAGGTGGCTTCGAGGGCGCGCCGCGCGGAATCGAGCGAGGCCTGGCCCAGCTGGCCGGGAGGTGCCGGCGGCAGGATCCAGCAGAGTAGGCCGGCGATGAAGTAGGCCGCGACCACGATGATGACCAGCAGCTCCATGCCCAGGAAACGGTGCGCGGCCGGGCCCAGCAAGGCGAAGCCGAGGACGAACGAGGCCTGCAGCATGAGGATGAAGAAGCTGTTGGCTGTGAGCAGCTGCTCCCTCTTGACCACGATGGGGATCATGGCTGCTTCCGCCGGCCCGAAGAACGTGGTCAGTGTGGCGACCAGCGCGGTCACGGCGTAGATCACCAGCAGCTGCTCCGGGAAGACCAGCAGCAGCACGTATAGCCCGGCGCGCAGGAAGTTGGACCAGATGAGGATCTGGCGTCGGTCGAACATGTCCACGAAGACGCCCGCGATGGCGCCGAAGACGACGGCCGGGACCAGGAACGTCAGCAGCAGGACGCTGACCGCGGTGCTCGAACCGGTGATCGCAAAGACGGTGACGGTGAGGCCGAACAGCACCATGTTGCCGCCGACCTGGGTGAAGATCTGGGATCCGAAGAGCGCGAGGAACTTGGGGTTGCGCAGGACCTGCTTGGCCTGCTCGCGGTCAGCCCCACCCTCGATGGTGATGGCGTCGTCGACCTGCTCTCGGATCTCGCTCATCCACTCCCTCGGTGTCGATGCGTGGCCTGAAGCATAGCGGGAGGCGCCGCCCGGCCGCAGCCTGACGGGCGCTCCGGAAGGAGCCCGGCAGCCGGCGCGCCGGCGCCTTAGTGCTCGGTCGTGCCGGTGAAGCTGAA
>CAYZDQ010000073.1:0-7932 GCA_964476955.1 uncultured Anaerolineaceae bacterium | reverse complement strand
GGTCATGAGGGCCACCAGAGACGGCTGGGAGATGGTCTGGCCGTAGCCGATCGGCAGCGGGAAGTCCTGATAGGCGAGCGGCAGGTGGTCGGTCGGGATGAAGGCGTGGCGCGGTACGGCGCGCATGGCCTCGACGACCGCAGCATCTTCCACCGCCGGGTCGACATAGGTGCGGATCAGCCTGTCGCGCTCGGCCGCCATCTCCGGGCTGTCCTCGAGGCTGCGGTCCAGCGTCTCAGGGACCCTCAGGGGTTCCAGCGTGGCCTCCACCGTGGCATCCGCAGGAGAGGGCTCGGCGGCCTCCAGTCCGGCGACGGGTAGGGCTGTCAGCACCAGCATGGCCGCCGTATACAGCAGGGCGGGCACGCGCAAGGGACGTCTGTGCGTCGTGGCGAGTCCTTTCCACCGGTACGGACGTCGTGCTGATTGGCTCGCGAGTAGCGTCACGCTGATCAGCCGCCGCATGCTCTGCCCCCTGGCGATGTGCCCATCCTCTGCAGGTGGGGCACACGGTCAAGAGCCAGACGGCCCGGCGGCGCAGCCAGACCTGGCGACGGATGATGTGATGCCGGTATCCGGAACTCGGGTGCACACCATTGCTGCTGCATTGTGCCGGTCAGGACTTCCGTCACTTGACCTCGCTGCCGCGGAGGAGTCTCATCAAGTCGAGCGGGAGGCCGTGAAGAGCGACACGCGTACGTTGGCCGCCTGAGTCGCGCCGAGCCACTGGCGAACCCGACCCGCGGAACAGCGCTGGAGTTGCCATGCGCACCGTGACTGTCGTTGCCACCCCGGGCGCGTCTTCCGGACAGACATGTGGGGTCCCGCCCGTCAGCCTCAAGGGACCACCCCGCGACCCGCACATCGCCGAGCTCACCGGCACGACCCTCGTCAAGTTGATCGACAGGGCGGTCTCGCGCACGCTACCGTGTCGCTCCTGCGTTGCGGCATGGCTTGGTGGACGAGCGCTGGACATACCGGGAGCTCCAGGATCGCGCACTGGGCGTGGCAGCGACCCTGGGTGCTCGCGAGATCGGTGTTGGTGACCGCGTCGTGACGTGGGGCCCCAACGACCCCTGGATGGTCGCGGCGTTCCTCGCGATCTGGTGTCTCGGGGCGATCTGTGTGCCGATCGCCGTCTCGGCGGAATCGGGATGAACGCGAACGGAACGCTCGTCGCTGCCGTCGTCGGCGTCGACGGGTGTGGCAAGAGTTCGGCGTTCCGGGGCGCACTCGACATCCTGGCGCAGCACATCGAGGTCGTAGGTATCGGAGACGAGATCCTGGCCGGAACGCCCAGGTATCCCTTGCGGCGGCGTACGGATCTGCCGTTCTCTACGTTCAGCGGGCTAGTGCGGCGTGCGGCCAAGCGGACCCGCCGACCCTGGCTGTATCGACAGCTCAAGTCGGTTGACCTCATGGATCGATTGCGCACGCGCGATCACGTCATCGGTCACGAGGCGCCGGCAACCATCCTGACCGATGGCGATCCGCTCGTGAACACGATCGCATGGTCCGTATCAAGGCTCTATCGAGACGAGTTGGCATCCGACGACGAGCGCATCCTCGATGCGATGCACTACCTCGCGGGTGCCCGCCCCATCCCGCTCCGCGAGATGCCCTACTACCTACGTCACGCTTGGCAGCTGGCGGCTATCAATCGGCTTCATCTCGCCCGTTTCAGGTTCCCGGACCTCGTGGTCCTGCTGCTCATCGACGGCTCTGCAGCTATGGAGCGGATCCGGCGGCGCGGCTCACCGCTCCAGCTGCATGAGTCCGTGTCGGCGCTGGCCGGACTCGGAACTGGCTATGAGCGCGTGTGCCGACTGCTGGAGGCACGCTGCGACGTGAGCGTCATCCGTGTCCCGGTCGAACGAATGTCAAAGGATGAAGTCGCGCGGATCGTCGCTGACTCGATCCTGAGTCGAGTGCCCGTGCCGACGGAGGCCACCCTGGGCGACCCAACCTCGGAGGCGATCGAGGTAGTGGCCACGACGATGTCCGGATCACTTCGTGATCAACGTAAGATCAGTCGGATCGGCCCGGAGTTCCGCGCCGTCACTCGCCGTCCGGTGCGCGTGCACGAGGCCGGGAGTCACCTCGCCGCTCGTACGCTCGCGGAGGACATCGTCGCTCGTGGCGGTCGCACCGTCGTTTCCGCCGGCGGTGCTGGCACGTTCAATGCCGTCCTCGAAGGCTGCCACCTCGATGGCACTGTGCCTGGCGACCTTCGACTGGCATTCCTGCGCAAGGGCTCGGCCGACCTGATCGGCAAGGTGCTGCAGGTCCCAGATGATCTGCCATCGGCGGTGGCGGCCATCGCCGATGGCATTGAGCACGACCGCTGTGTGCGTGCCGATGTCCTGGTGGTCGAGGCTCTCGATGCCGATGGGTCGCTCCAACGCCGCCACCTCGTCGGCTTCGGCGGGCTGGGGATCTTCGGCGACGTTCCCCGCTTCACCGAGTCTCGCTGGATCAAGCTCTACAAGGGCGTCTTGAGCACGCTCCTCGGTGACTATGGCCCGTTCCTCGTCGGTCTCGCGCTCGCGACCGTGTGGTGGTACTGCCGACGCCTCCGAGGCCGAGTGCCGGCCCTGGCTCTCGAGTTCGACGGCGAGGCGATGGCTCCGACAGTCTGGTCCACCATCATCGTGGTCAGCGGGGACTTGGGCAAACCATTCCCTCTGGGGCGTGGGATGCCCCTCTCGAGCGGGACCTTCCGAGTTGTGGCGATGCGGGATGTGGGCTTGCGGCGAGGTCTCGGTCAGCTCATGGCTGCCAGGTCGGGTCGCATCCTCGACGAGTCAGAACGCTCCGCGTGCCTGGTCAAGGAGGCCGAGATCTTTGTGGCACAACCACTGGGTGCCCCAACGCATCAGCCCTCGGACCTGTCAGTGATGGTCAACATCGACGGTCTTCAGATGGCCACCCACGGCGAAGTACGGTTCAGCCTCGCGGGACGAGTGGACCTCATCGCCGGTCCCGGTGTCGACAGCACCACCCGTAACGGCTGACACGACGGCCCAATCGTGTTGGTCGGCCCGTCTCACCGAGAGTGGACACGCCCTCGACGGCGCCGCGCGCCGCGCTGGTGTCGGAGATGGACTGCCGAGTCGTCGTGGGCCGGGCCAGGGTCTCTGACTCCGCTAACGATCTCTGCCCGAGGTCTCGCGACCTGCCGTCCGAAGTCAAGGATGTGCTCTGTCGCGGCACGGACGGCCTCTACGTCATCACCCCCGAGGCCGTGGCGGCGGCCGAGTAGCAGGTGCGGGGACGGCAGGTTCTCTGCGGAGAGACACCGCGTACTGGGTCGGTGCGATGTAGTCGACCTGATCCTCGCCAGCGCCGCCGTTGAACGTGCCGCCGGCATCGATGTAGTCGATGTCATCGGCGCCGCTGGTACCGCAGACGTTCTGGTTCGGCTGCACGGTGACACCCGATCCATCCTGTCCAGTCGGGTAACCGGGGAGCTCAGTGATCGAGACGCAGCCCTTCGCTGCCGCCGGTGCCGCCACCGTGGCGACCGTCATCGAGGCGAGTAGGGCCGCCAAGCCGAGGAGCGCGACGGTATGCGCTGTCGAGATGATCCGGTGCGCCTCAGCGCGTGAACCGCCGGTCTCGGGTGCCGGTGGTTCTGGGCACGTCGCCCGCCTGCTGGCTCTTGGCGTGGTGGCAGGGGCGGCAGAGGACCTGGAGGCCTGAGGGTGGCGGCATCGCCGGCCCCATCGTCCTGTAGGTGTGCCCATTCGGCACTGGCGGTGGCGCCAGCGTTGCCTCACCATCATGCCCGGGCACCAGGTGACCTCACGGCATGGGTATCAGGCGCCGGTGTCCGGGGGCACGATGGCATGCACCAGGCTGGCGGCAGTGACCGACGCACGCGCACGGTGGTTGCCATGAGGCATCGGCTGGGTGAGCACTCGATCCTGCCGCACACCGCCGACGCCGGGATCGAGGCGACTGCTCAAGATCTCGTGACCCTCTTCGAAGAAGCCGCCATGGCCCTCATCGAGTTCACCACGAGTGTCTCAGCGGGTACCACGGCAACCCGATGGGAGTCCGTCCACCTCGAGGCTCCCGACGTGACCGGGCTTGCCTTCGGGTGGCTGAACGAGCTCATCAGTCTCGGCGACATCGGCCAGGGCGCCGTGGTGGCAGTCGATCTCGACCTACTGGAGCATCCGAGCGCAGACGACGTCGACGGGGTTTGGAGCCTCTTGGGTCGAGTGGGACTACGTCGCGAAGACGATCGCGCTGTCAGGGTGCTCCGACAGCCCAAGTCAGCGACCTACCATGGCCTGAGCATCGTGCAGCAGCATCAGCGCTGGACGCTTCGTGCCTACCTGGACCTGTGATGGTCGGCAAGCGCAGGCACATGGCCCACTCGGCTCGGACACACGAGAGGGCACGGCGTGAGCGCCCTACGACGAAGCAGGATGGCAAGCTTCGACTCGTGCGGATCGATGCGTACCGCTGGCGACTCCCGCGTGAGCAACGGGCGGACATGCGCGTTGACGGGCTCGTCTACGCGTCCGACCAGTTGATGTCGACCATGTGCGACGATCCGGCGCTCCAGCAGGTCGTCAATGTGGCGACCCTGCCGGGGATCGTGGGTTCGTCGCTGGCGATGCCCGACGTCCACTGGGGTTACGGATTCCCGATCGGTGGCGTCGCGGCGATGCGGCTCGACGACGGTGTGGTGAGCCCCGGTGGCATAGGCTTCGACATCAACTGTGGCGTCCGCCTGCTCCGGAGTGACCTCACCGCGGACGCGATCGCCCCGGTGCTCGATCACCTCGGCGAAGCGTTGTTCGCGGCTGTCCCCTCCGGCGTTGGAGCCTCGATCGGGTATCACCTCACGACGAAGGAGCTTGACGCGGTCCTGCTCGATGGTGCTCGCTGGGCCATCGACAGAGGCGATGGCTGGCCGGAGGACCTTGAGCGCATCGAGGAGGGCGGTCGTCTCGTGGCCGATCTGGGACCCGTGTCCACGCGAGCACGTCAGCGCGGCGCTGGGCAACTCGGAACCCTTGGCTCCGGCAACCACTTCCTCGAACTGGACCGCGTCGACGAGATCTTCGAACCCGTGAGTGCCGCTGCCATGGGCCTGTTCGAGTCCCAGGTGGTGGTATTCATCCATTGCGGCTCGCGGGGTCTGGGGCACCAAGTATGCACTGACCACGTGGCCGTCATGGATCGAGTCATGGCTCGCTATGGGACCGACGTTCCCGACCGTCAGCTCGCCTGTGCACCGCTGGAGTCGCCCGAAGGCCGCGAGTATCTGGAGGCGATGGCGGCTGCGAGCAACTTTGCATGGGCAAACCGACAGGCGATCACTCAGGCGGTACGCGACGCTATCGCGAGAGTCCTCGGCAGGGGCGCCCGGGGTCTGGGCCTCGACCTGGTCTACGACGTGAGCCACAACATCGCCAAGTTCGAGCAGCATGAGGTCGATGGCCGCGAGGTCACGGTCCTGGTGCACCGCAAGGGCGCCACCCGAGCGTTGCCACCCGGGCACCCGGACGTGCCCGCCATCTACCGCGAAGTGGGCCAGCCGGTGTTCGTGCCCGGGGACATGGGCCGCTGCTCCTTCGTCGCGGTCGGGGATCGCGGTTCCATGCGCGAGGCGTTCGGCTCGACCTGTCATGGTGCCGGCCGCCAACTCTCTCGCCACGCGGCCCTTCGGGAGCTGCGCGGCGTCGACGTACGCCGTCAGCTGGCCGATGCGGGGATCGCCGTCCGCGCCGAGCGACCCAGCCTGCTCGCCGAAGAAGCCCCCATCGCCTACAAGGACGTCGCCGAGGTGGTGCGCGTGGCTGAGGCGGCAGGGATGATTCGTCGGGTCGCCCGCCTGAGGCCCATCATCGTCGTGAAAGGCTGAGTGGTCTGCCACTCGGCCGTCGCCGATGACCTGAATGCCGAGGGGCACCCACATCATCACCGGATAGCGGCGATCGATTTCGGCACCCAGCCCTCGTCGGACAGGCGTTGCCAGAACCGGGTCGGATGCGCCTGCCCGGCTGGGACACCGACCTAGAGTGGAACGGTCATCGCGGTCCGATGATGCGCCTCCCGGGGCTACGACGGGAAGGGCCATCCGAAGTGAACGGCCTCAAGGAGCCGGGCGACCACGGATAGCTGACCTGCGGGGACATGCCGCCCGCCACGGGCGATCGCTACGGTGCGATGCGCTGCCAGCTCACGCCGGGGCCATCGGCGGCGTCGATCTCGGTCGCGACCTCACCGTCGCGGTCGAAGACGACGAGCGGCCCTGAGTCGGGTCCGTAGCGGCGTCCCAGGAACTGCGTGCCGTCGGGCGACCAACCCTCGGGGAAGCCGAAGGCGATCTCGAGCGGCGGCTCGTCAGTACCGATCGTCCACAGTGTCATGCCGGCGTTGTCGTCGACGAGGATGGCCCCGCCATCGGGCGCGTAGTACGGGAAGCGGACCTCAGCCGGCATGTCGAGCACCCTGGTCACGCCAGAACATACGTCACGACCCCCACACGACGAAGGCATAGTGTGGGTCCGTGTCCCGGCTTGGTGCGCGCGGGTGCCTGAGCGATGATGTGCACCGGAGGTCATGATGGACGCCAAGCTCGTCAGGTTCGGTCTGATCGAGATCGACGGACAGCGCTTCGAATACGACGTGGTGCTCGAACGGGGAGTCACCCGCAAGCGCAAGAAGGGACCGTCGAAGGCCTATCGGGAGCGCTACGGACACACACCGCTCTCGGCCGACGAGGCCATCCCATGGTCGGAGTCTGTCCTGATCGTCGGGACAGGGGCCTCTGGCCAGATGCCGATCATGCCCCAGCTGTACGAGGAGGCACGCCGGCGCGGAGTGGAGGTCGTGGCCGAGCCGACTGAGGACGCTTGCCAGCGCCTGCGGTCGATTGATAGACAAGAGGTCTCGGCGGTTCTGCACGTTACTTGCTGAGCCGGCGGAGGCCGATGGAAGTTGCCATGCGACCCGATCGGTCTTCGAGTCGTGGAACTCAGTACGATCGACTCAAGCCGCGCGTCCGCCTGACCCATCCGGAACTCGACTTGTGGGTCGATGTCGATCTCCGACAGCGGGAAGGCCTGTGGGTGGCGGTCGCCGACCTCGCCGGCGAGCCCGACACGGGGACCGGCGCCAGACCGCAGGATGCGGCACGTCGTGCCTTGGCAGCACTAGGGTCTCGTCGAGCGAGGGAGATGACTGCGACTGTCGGCCTCGGTTCGCAGACCGGGATGGAGGCGCCCTGATGGGGTCGATCGGACGCGACCATGCGCGGGATGTCGCGAGGCCGGCCGCGGAGCGCGCTCTGACTAGGTCGACGTGACGCGCATCGTCAGCTGGAACTGCAGCCAGGCACTTGGGAGGAAGGTGCACAAGCTCCTCGAGCTCCAGTCCGACGTAGCGATCATGTGTGAGGCTGGCACCGAGACCGAGCTAGGGGAGGGCCGTCTGCGCCGCATCGGATGGGCTGGGCGCAATCGCAACAAGGGCCTCGGAGTCTTCGCCCGTGATGGTATCGGGGCCGAGGTGGACGAGTCGTGGGATGAGACGCGCGAGTGGTATCTGCCGGTGCGCGTCGATGTCGAGGGCGGCCTCGATATCCTGGCGGTCTGGGTGATGTACCAGAACTCCCAAGAGCCGCACTCAAAATGGGTGCGCACCCTCTCAGCGCTGGAGCACTATCGACCATTCCTCTCGGCTGGCCGGTGCATTGTCATCGGCGACTTCAACAACAACGCCCGTTGGGACACGTCGTAGAACCCGGTGTTCGAGCGGATCACCTCACAACTCGCCGCGTCTGGGTACCAGAGCGTCTATCACGCCCAGACCGGTGAGACCCGTGGTCGCCTCTACTTCCCCGCCGATGACGGCGTCCACGGCACCGAGCTCTGGTCCACCGACGGCACACCGGAGGGGACGGAGCTCGTC
>CAYZDQ010000072.1:0-7933 GCA_964476955.1 uncultured Anaerolineaceae bacterium | reverse complement strand
CTGGTGCTCGTCATGGAGGACATCCACTGGGCCGACGACGGGGTGCTCTCGTTCCTGGACTTCCTGGCCCGTTGGGGCGAAGGACCGATGGTCATCCTCTGCCTCGCCCGGCAAGAGCTCCACGGCATCAGGCCCGGTTGGGGTGGCGGTCTGCCCAACGCCGCCACCATCGTGCTCGAGCCGCTCGATGCCGACGCCAGCACCGCGCTCATGGAGGGACTCCTCGAAGGCGGCGTCCCTGATGTCTTGCGCGACCACATCATCCAGCTAGCCGAGGGCAACCCCCTGTTCGCCGAAGAGATGGTGCGCATGCTCATCGACCGCGGCGCGCTGCGCTTCGTCGATGGCCACTGGCAACTGGCTCTGCCGGTCGAAGAGGTCGAGATCCCGGGCTCGGTCCAGGCCGTGCTGGCGGCCCGCCTCGATACGCTGCCCAGCCAGGAGAAGCGCGTCATCCAAGACGCCGCCGTCATCGGGCGCATCTTCTGGGACCAACTCGTGGCCCACATCTCGGGCGAGGGCCTTGAGCGTACGAACGAACGCATCCGACGCTTGCGGGTCAAGGACCTGGTGGTGCCCCGCGAGCCGTCATCGTTGGCCGGTGCGGCCGAGTATGGGTTCCGCCATGTCCTCATCCGCGATGCCGCGTACGACTCGCTACCCAAGCGCGATCGCTCCCGCCTCCACGTGGAGGTCGCACGCTGGGCGGAAGTGGAGCTAGCGGACCGCATCGATGAGTTCGCCGAGCTGATCGCCAGCCATCTGGCGGCAGCCCTCGCCTACGAGGAGGAGCTGTCCGTAGAGGAAGGCGCTGACATGCGAGAGCTGCGAGGCCTGACCAGAGTGGCCGCGCTACGTGCTGCGCGGCGGGCTTCAGCCATGAGTCAGTTGTACCCAGCCGGCCGCTGGTACCGGATGGCCATCGAGCAGGCGCGCAGGCTAGTGGCCACGCCCCGGGAGTTTGCAGGGCTCGCCGATGAGTACGTGAGAGTGAACTGGAGAGCCGGCGATCCTGCCACTCGGGAGATGCTGATGGCCGAGGCGGTCGCAAGCCTGCTGACGATCACGGACCCGACGCCGTCAGACGTTCAGCTGCTGGCAAGGTTGCGCAGCGCTCTCGGAAGAGCCCGCTACGACACCGGTGGCGCAGATGGCGCACGCGCCGTGCTGCGAGAGGGTATCGCAGCCCTCGACGCTGGCTCGCCCTCGCCGGGCCGAGCGATCCTTCTGGCCACCCTAGGCTGGACCTACTGGCGCAGTGGACCTGTCGAAGAGGCGTCCCTCTGGCTGGAACGTGCGGTCGAAGAAGCGGAGGCGAGCGCTGACGCGGAGACGTTGCGCTGGGCGAAGCACGATCTGGGCGTCACCCGCGGGGCCATGGGTCATCGAGAGGACGCGCTCAGACTGCTCGAGGAGTCCTATCGACTGGCTGGCGCTGCTGACGACCTCAGCCTTCTGCTTCGCTGCTACATCAACATCCCCGCGGTCCGAAGCAACAACGGCGACGACTTGCGGCCGCTGGTGGCCATGGTGGATGAGGGACTGCAGCGGGCCCGACGCGCAACCGCGTATAGGAGCATCGGCTTCCTGGCCTGCAATCAGGCTGAGTTCATGGTCGAGCTGGGGCGCTTCAACGCGGCTGTGGCCTACTCCGATGAAGCGATCGCCGCCTCGACGGAGACCGCAGCGTACGAACGTGCGCACAGACACCGCCAACGCGCCTTCGCGCAGCGTCTGCGCGGCGAGACCGTCGCGGCGGAGCGTGACCTGGCCGAGGCGCGGCATCTCAGCACGGAGACCGAACCGCAGGCGGCCGCAGAAGAGGTGCTAGCGCGAGCCTTGTCGCAGTGGCCCGATGATCCGCAAGGTGCGCTCGAGGTCCTAGCCGCCGCTGTGGTCGATCCGGCTGTGTGGGACGTCCAGCGCGTCCTCATCGCTCTTGAACTTGCCCGAATGGCCCTTCGGCTGGGCGACCAAGGAGCACTCCAGCGGGCCCTCGAGCAGCACAGGGCCGCAAGGCCAGCGGAAGGCCGGGGCCTGCGACAGGCCGAGGCTCGCTGGCTCGACGGCCTTGCGGATGGCTCCGCGGGCCAGTCCGTCGAAGCTGCTGCCACGGAGTTGGAGGAGCTGGGCTTCAAGCTCAAGGCCGCCCACGCATGGACAGATGCCGCACTCATAGCCACTCGCATCGGACGTACGTCCGATGCGCCCATGCGCGCCGCTGCACTGATCGACGAGATGGGCCTGCATCCGCTCCTGGGCCCCGTCCCGGAGACGCGTTGGCTGGAGCCGATCGATGCTGAGGGGGCCGCCGCCAAGTCTGACCCGCGCTAGAGACAGCGTGCAGCGAGCGTCGTTGGCCCTGGATCAGGGGCTGAAGGCTCGAATCCCTCCTCGCCGGCCACTCCTGTGCCCGAACGCGGCTACTCCACCGGAACCGCGGACTGCGGTCGCAGGTCCGCGACGCAGGCCGTGCTCACAGCCGTCAGCGGCGCGTCACGAACGAGCTCGCCGCCGCTGACGGCCGTCTGCGTGTCGTTGTTGCCCACGAAGACCAGGGTCGGGACGTCGTTCGTGACAGGCGCGTGGAAGTCGCTCGCTTCTGCCCACGTGTCGGGATAGCCCTCACATGCGCCAAGCACGCTCTTGATCGGCGTCTCGCACGTGTCGGCCAGCTGCGAGAACACGTAGCGATCCCGGGAAGCCTCGGACCCCTCGGGCGAGTTGAAGGGGATGTTCTCGTTGCAGACGTAGTAGGGCAACGTCAGGTACTGCGCCATGTCGCGTGTGACCGCCGGCGATTCACCGTGGATGATGTCGAAGAGTCCCTCCATCTCCTCCGACGTCAGGGCCTTCGCCAGCGCCGCCAGATCGTCACGCTCGAGCCCGCTGAAGTACCCGTCGGGGAACGCGATCAGCGCCTCCGACGTCGCCTCGCCCAGCGGGAGCGCGAGGTAGGCCTGGACGAGGTCATCATCGAGGGCGTAGCGGCTGATGGTCCGGCCGAGCGGCTCGGTGAGGAGCCCGTCGAAACGCTGCGGCAGGGTCGGAGCGGCACTCTCATCCACATTGGCCAGCGTGGTCCACAGCCGGAGCGCCTCAGCCTGGACCTGGGCGCCACTGGCGAAGGTGCGGGCCGCGCTCTGGGCTGCGACGAATGAGCTGTAGGGCAACGATCCCGCCTTGCCGAAGATGGCTCGTTGCAGCACGGACTGCTCCTTGGGTGGCGCATGCGGGTACATCCGGCGCTGAGACAGAGTCGATGACGACGCTGCGCAGCCCCTCGGGTGCCTGGCGCATGACCTCGAGCGCAGGGTGCGTGCCGTAGGAGATGCCGAACACGTTGGAGTCGTCGTACCCCAGGGCTCGAGCCGGAGAGCGACGTCGCAAGCCCTGTGCCTACCGGCACCAGCAGCGAGACAGGTAGTACGACCAGTCTGGCGTGGCGCAATGCAGGCATCTGCGTGCTCCTCCCCCATCCTTGAGATCGGTGCCCGGCTTCGTAATCGGGAGCCCCGTCCCGTGCCAAGCAGGGCAGGGCCGCCGCGACCAGGGATCGCAACGGCAGCCGTCATCGGGTCCACTGGGTGGTGAGCAGCCAATACATCTAATTGACTAGATGTTTGGGTCACTCTATCGTTGCGGCATGGCCACTACGCCGAAGGGGGGCGGCTCGGAGGTCGCGCGACGGATCAGCGTCGACCGGACTAGCCGTGTGCCCCTGGCCACCCAGATCAGCCGCCAGCTCACGTGGCTCATCGCCACCGGCGTGCTGATGGAGGGCACGGAGTTGCCCTCCATCAGTGAGCTCGCCGAGCAGGTCGGCGTCAACACCCACACGATGCGTGCCGCGTATGGCCAGCTCCGCGACGACGGCCTGGCGCGCGTCCAGCGGGGGTCGCGAACGATCGTCCTTGGCTACGACCGAGGCCTTGTCTCCGGTACCTCAGACCGTTACCACAGCTTCACCATCGGCGTGCTCATCCCGTCGTTCACGAGCTACTACAACGACTTCCTGGAGGCAGTCACGAGCGCCGCCGGCTCGCAGGGGTGGCTGCCGATCATCTGCGAGACACACCACTTCGACGCGCCGGTCGTCTCCGGGTTCCTGGACCAGTTGTTCAGCCGCAATGTCGACGGCATCATCGCCGTCCACGCCGAATCCTCGGCAGAATCGGAAGCGGTTGACGTCTTCGGGCCGGCGGATACCCAGCGGCCGCTGGTGCTCGTCGATAGCGCCGACCTGGCCACCAGCTCACAGGTCACCGTGGATCGCAACGCCGACGGACGGAAGGCCACGGCCCACCTCCTGGAGCACGGCCACGCGCGCATCGCGTTCCTGGGCGGACCTGCCGGCTGGATCTCGACGAAGCGGCTGGTCGCAGGCTACTCCGACGCGCTCGAAGCAGCGGGGATCACGCTCGATGACGCGCTGATCGCCCACTCCACGGATCACGAGCTCGGCGCCGGCGCGGAAGCCGTGAGGCCCCTGCTGGCGCTCGACGCGCGTCCCACGGCCCTCGTCTGCGCAGGTGACGTCCTGGCTCTGGGCGCCATGCGTGCCATCCACGAGGATGGTCTGCGCGTGCCGGAGGATCTAGCGGTCATCGGCTATGGCGACATCCCGTTCGCGGCGATCTCCTCGCCTGCCCTGGCTACGGTCCGGCTGCCCGCAGCAGAGTTGGGTCGCGAGGCCGTGCACACCTTGCGGCGGGCGATCGACGAGGGTGCACCCCAGCCGCCGGTCGTGGTCGCGACCACGCTCCTCCCGCGCCGCTCGTGCGGTTGCTCATCGATCCGGCCCAGTGAGCATCGCGTATGAGATGAACTGAACAGGGCCAGATACAACCACGGAAGGGGGAAGCATGCAGACACGATCCATTCGGCTACTCGCGCCGACACTCGCTCTGACCATGGCGGCCACCGCCGTCTCTGTCGCCGCAGCACAGGATGACGGCGCCGAGGCACAGGAACAGGTCGCGGTATCGATTCGTCTCCCGTGGTTCGCGGGCTCGCAGTTCGCGGGCTCGTACGTCGCCCAGGAGAAGGGCTTCTTCGCCGACGAGGGCCTCGACGTCACGATCAACCCCGGCGGTTTCGACACCAATAGCATCACGCTCGTAGCCGCCGGAACCGACACCTTTGGCATGCACGACACCAACTCCCTGGTGTTCGCCTCGGTAGAGGAGATCCCGCTGGTCACCGTGGCCACGTTCCTCCAGAAGCACCCAGGCGCGATCATGGCGCTCGCCGAGAAGGGCTACGAGACCCTCGAAGACCTGGTCGGCGCACGGATCGGCTTCCAGGAGGGTGGACCCTGGATGCTGACCCAGGCCATGTTCGTCAAGAACGGCATCGACCCCGACTCGCTCGAGCAGCAGACGATCGGCTTCGATCTCACCGCCCTGTTCGAGGGACAGATCGACCTGCAGACGGTGTTTGCCACGACCGAGCCGATCATCGCCGACTCGCAAGGCATCGAGACCACGGTCTTCGTGCCCTACGACTACGGCGTGGAGACCTCCGCGAACGCACTCTTCACCTCCGAGCGCTACTTCGAGGAGAACCCCGACGTGGTCTGCCGCATGGTCCGCGCCATGGCCCGGGGCTGGGAGTACGCCTTCGAGAACCCCGACGAAGCGGCCGAGATCGTGGTCGCGATCGACCCCGACAACCTCGACCTCGAGGTGGAGCGGAAGATCATCGCAGCCATGGACGGTGCGGTGCGCACACCCGATGCCATCGAGAACGGCATCGGGTCGATGACACCTGAGCGTTGGCAGACGACCGTCGACGTCCTCCGGGACTTCGGCGGCCTGGAGGCTGAAGTCGATCTCGGCAGCGTCTACTCGGACGCCTGCTTCACCGGCTAGAGCACCTGGGCAGGCGCCCTCGCGGGTGCCTGCCCACCCACCCGCGCCAGCGAGAGGTTCCGATGGTCTTCGACAAGAACGCCGACACCCAGGACAAGCTCCAGTACCACCTGCGCGTGGGCCCCGGTGATGTGGCCGACTACGTCCTGCTGCCGGGCGACCCAGCTCGTGTGGGGCGCATCGGCGAACACATCGATGACCCGCGCGAGATCTCCTTCAACCGCGAGTACCGGACCGTGACCGGCACCTACGAGGATATCGCCGTGAGCGGCACGTCTACCGGCATCGGCTGTCCTTCGGCCGGTATCGCCGTGGAAGAGCTGGCCAATGTCGGCGCCACGCACTTCATCCGCGTCGGCAGCAGTGCCGCCTTCATCCCCGGCATCCGACCGGGTGACATCATCGTCAACACCGCGACCATGCGCCTCGACGGGACGAGCGCTGCCTACGTCGATCCGGGCTTCCCCGCGGTCGCCGACCACTTCCTTGCAGGAGCACTCATCGAGACCGCCCACGCGCTCGGAGCCGAGCGCGGGTTCGGCGTCCACGTGGGCATGAACGCCTCCAGTGACGCCTTCTACGCGGAGACGCCCGAGTTCGTCGAGAACTTGATGAAGCACAAGATCAGCAACATCGAGATGGAGAGCGCGGCCATCTTCACCATCGCCCATCTGCGCAGCCTGCACGCGGCCATGGTCTGCGCGGTCTCCTACAACTACACCGCGCCTGACGACATCGACTACGCGGGCGAGAACACCGCGCTGGCTACGGGCTGGGACAACGCCATCGACGTCGCGCTCGAGGGCATCCGACGTTACGAGGCTTCCGGGCGACGCCCATGACCGGGAGCGACGCCACCAGCGGCATCGCCCTCGACCAGGTGGGCATGCACTTCTCCGGCGACCGCGATGTGGTCGCGCTGGAAGACGTGACGTTTGACGTCGCCGACGGCGAGTTCGTGGCCATCGTGGGCCCGTCCGGCTGCGGCAAGTCGACGCTGCTGCGCATCGTCTCCGGCCTGCTCGAGCCGACGGCAGGCTCGGTGACCGTCCATGACAAGACACCCGAACAGGCTCGCAAGGACGTCGAGTTCGGCTTCGTCTTCCAGAGTCCGGTGCTCTTCCCCTGGCTCAAGGCCTTGGGCAACGTGCTCCTGCCAGACCACATCCTGGGCTCGCGGAGCCCGACACATGGACCCGGCACCGAGGCGCTCGCCCGCCGGCTGCTGGGCGATGTCGGGCTGACGGGCTTCGAGGAGCACTACCCCAGCCAGATGTCCGGCGGCATGCGACAGCGGGTCGCTCTGGCACGTGCCCTCATCTATGAACCTTCGACGCTGCTCATGGACGAGCCCTTCGGGGCGCTCGACGAGTTCACCCGCGACCGGCTCAACCTGCAGCTGCTCGACGTCTGGAGCCAGGCCAGGTCGACGGTGCTCTTCGTCACCCACAGCATCCAGGAGGCCATCTTCCTGGCCGACCGGGTCATCGTCATGAGCCCGCGGCCGGGCCGCGTGGCCCGGGTCGCCGAGATCGAGTTCCCGCGCCCGCGCGCGCTCGAGCTGCGCTATGAGGCGTCCTTCGCCGCGCTCGCCGGCGAGCTGCGCGCGTTGTTGGAGACCGGTGTCGACGACGCCACCGAGGCGGTACCGGTATGAGCCGCCAGCGAGACGCTCGCTCCGTGCGGATGCGCCGCGTACGAGTGGTCGTGCCCGCGGCCCTGCTCTTCCTGGCGGTCCTCGTGGCCTGGCAGCTGGCAGTGGTCATCTTCGATGTGCCTGCCTACATCGTTCCCAGCCCCACCGAGATTGCCGGCGAGCTCGTGGTCGAGGGGCCCGACCTGATCACCGACCTGGGCTGGACCATGCTCGAAGCCGTGCTCGGCTTCCTTGTCGGAAGCAGCATCGCGATCATCACAGCCATCGTCTTCGTGCACGTGCCCATCGTGGAACGAGCCGCCTTCCCCTGGGCCATCGTGCTACAGACCGTGCCCATCATCGCCATCGCGCCACTGCTGACGATCTGGTTCGGCTTCACGCTCGAGCCCAAGATCGCCATCGC
>CAYZDQ010000071.1:0-7975 GCA_964476955.1 uncultured Anaerolineaceae bacterium | reverse complement strand
GTGACACCCCGGAGCTGACGATCACGGAGGGCGCCATGAGTCGCAGCAGGATCCTTCCGGCGGGCCAGCCAAGAGAGGGTCGATGAGGGTCGCCGTCGTTGGAGCTGGTCCTTCCGGAGCCACTGCCGCACGACGGCTCGCGGAATCCGGCGCTCGCGTGCACCTCTTCGAGGCACGCCCCTTGCCGCGACGCATGGCCTGCGGCGGCGGGTTGACGCCCAAGGCTCGCGCCCTCGTGCCCGCGTCGGCCATGACCACTGTCGAGCACTACGTGCATCGCGTCCAGATCCGTGGCGGCCGCGTGCCACCATTCGTGCTCGATGAGCCGGCAGCCCGCATCGCGATGGTCGAGCGGAGCGCCTTCGACCTGGCGCTGACCGAGGCCGCCGCCGACGCCGGGGCGGTCGTGCGTGAACAGGAGCGCGTCACCAGCGCGATCGAAGATGAACACGGGGTCACACTCCGGACCGCGCGGGCACGCTATCGGTTCGACGTCGTCGTCGCGGCAGATGGAGGGTCCAGCACGATCGCGACATGCGTCGGACTGGCCAGTCCGCACTGCCGCCGTCCTCTCGCGCTCCAGGTCGATCTGCCGCTCTCGCCGGTCATCGGTGGCGACACAGCTGTGCTGGAGATGGGTCTTTCCGGAGGCTATGCGTGGTACTTTCCCAAGGTCGGCCGAGCGAGTGTGGGCGTCGGCGCCACTCGAACCACATCGTCCCGCGGCAACCTGGCAGCGGATCTTCGCCATCATCTCGCGGACTTCGCCAGGTCGATCGCGCTTGACGTCCGCGATGGACGCATCCGAGGTCGGTGGGTGTCGCAGGGACTCCGAACCGGCCCGCTCTCGTCAGCTCGCGTCGTGCTGGTCGGGGATGCCGCCGGGACAGTAGACCCGCTGCTCGGCGAGGGCATCGCGTACGGGATGTGGTCGGGCGTACAGGCGGAGCGTTCGATCCGCGAGATGGCGACCGGCGTCGCGCCGGACCTTCGGCAGTTCGACCTGCGGGTACGCCAGACGCTCGGCCCGGTCTTCCAGAGACTCCGTCTCGCGTCGATGGTCGCCGACCGCGCGACGAGTGGCGCAGTCCTGGCGTTCGGGTTGAGCCGATCGCTGCAATCGAGCGCCGTCGATGTCATCGCCGGGCGACGGGCGCCGTTCAGGCTGGACGACGATGTGTCGGCGGTCCGGCCTGCTATGCGTGCCACGGCGGATCCAACGTTGCCGTAACCACATGAAGAGGCGTCCGCATCGAGGCGTGGCGGTTGTTCACCGCGCCCTCCGTCGTCGTCGATGACGAGGGCGTCGTGCGAGCGATGTCCGGGGGGGCGCTGACGGCAGACGGACGCGACGACGTCTGCTACGTCCGCTCGTCGGTCTCCCGGTCGAGCACCTGACACGCCCACCGGTACGCAGCTGCTGTCGCTGGGAACCCGGCCGTGGGGACCGCGATGACGATCGCGTGCAAGAGCTCAGCCCTGGTCAGACCGTCATCAAGGCCTCGCCTGACGTGTGACCGCACGGCCCCTTCGGAGGAGAGACCGACAGCGATACCAAGCTTGACGAGGCGCTGCTCTCGCTCGTTCAACGGACCGGCGCGCCGGCCCGCGTCGCCGAGATTGTCGTACGCCTCGGCGATCCCCGGATGTTCCGCCCGGAGGTCAAGGTAGACGCGGGGCCGGTGATCTCGCTCAGGCATTCGTCCATCCTCTCTAGCGTCGTTCGACCGAGTTCACAGCCTACGCCATGGCGGATCCCGGTACCGGCGGCATTGGCCACCCGGCTCGTGGCGAGCATGTGAGCCAGGCGCCGATCCACCCGGCACTGGCGCCTCGCCTCATGGCGGCCGCCCCGCTAGCATCGAGGGGTGATCGCCACCGACGCACCCATCGGCATCCTCTGCGCGCTGCCCCAGGAGCAGAAGCTGCTGCTGGCCGAGATGGGTGACCCACCTCCCCTCCCAGGCGCGGCCATCGAGGCCCGGCGCGGTCGACTCGACGGGCACGAGGTGATCATCGCGGCCTCGGGCGTGGGCAAGGTCAGGGCCGCGGTCGCCGCCACGCTGATGGTCGAGCGCCACGGCTGCCGGGCGCTGGTGCTCAGCGGCGTCGCCGGTGGACTCGACGAGGACGCCCACATCGGCGACATCGTCATCGCGGATCGACTGATCGATGTCGACTATGGCCGGCTCACGCCGGAGGGCCGCATCATCTACCAGCCGGGCGTGCTGCCGATCCCAGAGGAGAAGCCTGATCCCGGCTACAGCCTGCCCGAAGCGCTGCGCGAACGAGTACAGGCCCAATTGGCGGCGTCCGGCCTGGAGGCCACGCTGGGTACGATCCTCACCACCGACGCCTACCTGGCCTCGCCTCGGGAGCGTGACGAGCTGGCCGGTGAGTGGGACGGTCTGGCCATCGAGATGGAAGGTGCCGCGGTGTGTGGGGTGGCGGAGCGCTTCGAGATCCCCTGGCTCGTCGTGCGGGCGCTGTCTGATCGCGCCGGCGAAGACTCACTCGATGACTTCAGCGCATTCGTGGACTCGGCCGCGGCCAACTCCGCACGCCTCGTTCGGGAGCTGCTGCCCGCCTTCGACTGAGCCCTCTACCCACCCGAGGGGTGAACGGACACGGGAGCACACGTTGGTGAGCTGTCCCATGACGCATCACCCGTACGGCGGGTCGAACGGGGCTTCGGGCGCCAGTTCATGCGCGACGCGAGTAGAACGCCGCCGAGCGGCGCCGAAGTATGTCCGTTCACCCGTGCGTGGGGTAGCCGGGACCTACGCAGCGAGGAGCTGGGCGGCGGGCCTGGCTACCGCGAACCCGCCTCGCGCTGCGGCGGGCCCGCGGGGCGAGAGGCCGGTGCTGCAGGCCTGGCTACCCCAGCCCGCCTGACACCGGGCGCCCTGACGCCTAGTGGGTCAGGATCTGGCTGAGGAAGAGCTTGGTGCGGTCGTGCTGCGGGTTCTCGAAGATCTGCTCGGGCGTGCCCGTCTCCACGATCTGACCGAAGTCGAAGAAGACCATGCGGTCCGCGGCCGCCTTGGCGAAGCCCATCTCGTGCGTGACCACGAGCATGGTCATGCCCGATTCGGCCAACTCGCGCATGACGTCGAGCACCTCGGAGATCATCTCCGGGTCGAGGGCGGAGGTGGGCTCGTCGAAGAGCATGATCTTCGGATCCATGGCCAGGGCTCGCGCGATGGCCACGCGCTGCTGCTGACCGCCCGACAGCTGTGCCGGGTACTTCAGCGCCTGCTCGGGGATGCCCACGCGGTTGAGCAGCTGCATCGCTCGCTCCTCCGCCTCCTCGCGGCGGATCTTGCGCACGCGGATCGGGCCCAGCGTGATGTTCTGCAGCACCGACAGGTGCGGGAACAGGTTGAACTGCTGGAAGACCATGCCGATCTCAGAGCGGATGGCAGCGATGTTTCGGATGTCGTTGGTGAGCTCGATGCCATCGATGATGATGTCACCCTTCTGATGCTCCTCGAGCCGGTTGATGGTGCGGATCCAGGTCGACTTGCCCGAACCGGAGGGGCCCGCGATGACCAGCACCTCACCGTGCTTGACGGTGATGCTGATGTCATTGAGGACATGCAACTCGCCGAACCACTTGTGCACGTTGCGACAGACGATGATGTCTTCCGCATCAGGGCCCGGCGGCGTGCGCTTCACATCACGGGGCTTGGTGGAAACGCCCTTCACTGTGGGCTCGTTGTGGACTGGAGCATCACTCATCGTTCACCGATCCCTAGTTCCTTCTCGAGGCGATAGCTGGCTTGGCTGAGGGTGTAGCTGAGGACGAAGAAAGCGACCGCGATGAAGAGATAGACCTCGAACTGCGTGCCCAGCCACTCGGGGTTGGCGAGGACGGCGCGGCCGATGCCGAGGATCTCGAGCAGCCCGATGATGTAGGCCAGCGTGGTGTCCTTCAAGAGGCTGATGAAGAGGCCCACGTTAGCGGGGATGGTGATGCGCAGTGCCTGCGGCAGGACGATGAAGACGGTCGTCTGCCAGGTTCGCAGGCCGATGGCGAAGGCTGCCTCGTGCTGGCCGGTGGGGATGGCCTGTAGTCCGCCGCGGATGTTCTCCGCGACGTAGGCCGCGCTGAAGAGCGTGATGCCGCCGATGGCACGGATGACGTTGTCGATGCGCAGCCCCTCGGGCAGCACCAGCGGGAACAGGAACTGGGCCATGAACAGGATCGTGATCAGGGGCACGGCGCGGATAAGCTCGATGTAGGTGGTCGAGACGATGCGCACGACCGGCAGACGGCTGCGGCGCCCCACCGCGAGTGCCACGCCCAGCGGGAACGAGAGCAGGATGCTCGCGACCGAGAGCACCATCGTCAGGAGCAGGCCGCCCCAGATGCTGCTCGAGACCGAGGGCAGCGGCGTGGCCGCGCCGAGGCCGGCCAGGAGCAACACGCTCAGGATCGCCGTCACCAGCCAGCCGAGCGAGATCCACAGCCGGCGGACCGGGTAGCGTCCGGCGGCCATCATCGCCGCCAGCACCACGCCGGCACCGAGGACGAGGGCGAGCGAGGCGGCGATACCCATGCCCGAAACGAGGATCAGTCCCGCCAGCATCAACTGACCGGCGATGAGCATCATGGCCAGCATGCGCACCGCGCCGCTGCTCGACGAGCCCGCAGAGAGGCCGGTCGTCAGCGATAGCATCGTTAGCGTCAGCCAGACGCGCCAGATCTCCTCCGGTGGGTATCGACCCACGAGGAAGAGGCGCATGTTCTCGGTGATCACGCCCCACTGCGCCGCGAAGATCATCCATTGCGCCAGGCTCAGCAGCACCAGCCCGACCACGACCACGAGGGCGATGGTGACGATGCCGCTGAGCTTGCTGCTGAAGAGGTTGTGGTGCAGCCAGCCAAGGACACCGACCTCAATGGCCGGCGGCCGGAGCTCCTCCACGGGCTGTGGTGCACTCGAGGTCATCTGCGGCTCATCGCTCATGGATCTGCACCATGCGGTTGTAGATGTTCATGAGGACCGAGGTAAGGAGGCTGACGATGAGGTACACGGACATCACGACGATGAGCACTGCCACCGGCTGCCCCGTAATCTCGGATACGGTGCGGCTGACGTTGAAGATGTCCGCGTAGCCGATGGCCAGGGCCAGGCTGGAGTTCTTGATGAGGTTCAGGTACTGGCTCGTGAGCGGCGGGATGATGATGCGTAGGGCCTGGGGCAGTACCACCAGACGCAGGACCTCGCCCTCCTTGAGGCCGATCGTGCGCGCCGCCTCAAGCTGGCCCTTGCTCACGGCCTGGATCCCGCCGCGGATGATCTCCGCGATGAAGGCCGCGGTGAACAGTGCCAGCCCCACCGTCAGCGCGAGGAACTCGGGTGAGAAGCGGAGGCCACCAGCCAGGTTGAAGGCACCGAGCTCGGGATTCTCGAAGGTGAGCGGACCGCCGGGGATGAGGAACCAGACCAGCAGCGGCACTCCGATGAGCACAGCCGTGGCCATCCAACGCAAGCCCATGGTCGGGCGACCAGCCGCTTCTCGACGCCCGGCATACCACCACAGTCCGAAGAACCCGACGAGCGCGACGATCACGGCCACGAACCAGATGGCCCCATCCGGCGCGACCTCGGGCCGTGGCATGTAGAACCCACGCTGGCTCAAGTACATGTCCAGCGGGAGGACGATCGACTCCTTCACGTTGGGCATCTGCAGGAAGACGACGAAGTAGATGACCAGCAACTGGACCAGGAGCGGGGTGTTCCGGAAGATCTCGACGAAGGTGAGGGCGATCTTGTTGACGAGCCAGTTGCTCGACAGCCGCGCCACGCCGACGATCAGACCCAGCACCGTGGCGAAGAAGATGCCGACGACACTGACCATGACCGTGTTGAGCAGGCCCACCAGGAGGGCCCGCGCGTAGGTATCGTCGGCGGTGTACGGGATGATCGACTCCGACGGCGTGAAGCCGGCTCGGTTGTCCAGCCAATCGAGCGAGGTGCTGATGCCTCGCGTCTCGGAGTTGACGAGGAGGTTGTTGAGCAACCACCCCAGCACGAGCAGGACGATCGCCAGGAAGACGATCTGCGTGAAGACGGCAAGCACACGCACATCCCGATAGAACGGGACGGATGCGCCTGAGCTGCCCCCTGGCGTGCCCGCGGGCACGCCGTTCGGCTCGTCAGCCATCGATACCTACTGCTCGGTGTAGTTCACAAGAGTCGACCCCAGGGCAACCGTCCTGGCTGCTCCTGGGGTCAGATTCAACGCTCTACTAGCGGAAGGGCGGCGTGTACATGATGCCGCCGCGGGTCCAGAGATCGTTCAGCGTACCGGCGCGCACGAGGTTCAGCGCCGTGTCCGGACCGAACGAGCGGTCATAGATCTCACCGTAGTTGCCCACGGCCTTGATGACGGCGACCGTGAAGTCATCGGAGATGCCGAGCGCGGTGCCGTACTCGCCGGTCTCGCCCAGGAAGCGAGCCACGACCGGGTTTGCGCCACCGGCGAAGGAGTCGATGTTCATCGAGTCGATGCCCAGCTCCTCGGCGCCGATGGTGGCGTAGACGACCCAGCGGACGATGTCCGACCAGTTGCCATCGCCATGCGCGGTCACTGGTCCCAGCGGCTCCTTCGACATGGTTACGCCAAGGATCACGTGTGCGGACGGATCCGCGAACGACGTGCGGCGACCGAGCAGCTGCGACTTGTCGGAGGTGACCGCGTCGCAGCGGCCTTCCTCGTACTGGCCGTAGACCGTGTCGATCTCAGCGGCCACGACCGGGGTGTACTCGACACCCAGGAAGGTCATCTGGTCGGCAAGGTTCAGCTCGGTGGTGGTGCCGGAGGTGACGCAGATGCTGGCACCTGCCAGGTCCTCCAGCGTCTCCACGCCTTCCACGGCGGTCATCATGCCCTGGCCGTCGTACAGGATCGTTGGGCCGAAGTCGCCCCACGCGGTATCGCGGCTGAGCGTATGGGTCGTGTTGCGGAAGATGACGTCGACCTCGCCGCCCTGGATGGCAGTGGCGCGCTGGTCGGCGGTGAGTGGCGTGTACTTGACTGCGTCAGGATCGCCCAGGACGGCGGCAGCGATGGCGCGGCAGTAGTCCGCATCCATGCCCTCGAAGACGCCAGTCTCCTCGTTCAGGACGCTCATGCCGGGCAGGCCGCCGTTGACGCCACACACGACCTCACCGCGCTCCTGCACGGCCGCCAGCGTGTCGCCATCGGCGGCTGCGACTGCGGATGAACCGAGGACAAGGGCTCCGATCACGAGCCCGGGTACGAGTCTCTTCAAGAGGTGTTCCTCCTACTGGTGACTAGACCCATGCGGGCACACTCCCAAGGAGCCCCCACACGGCACGCTGCGGTCCTCCCAGACCCTCGCGTCGGCGCAGGATACCAACTCTTCCAAACGGATTCGCGCGGAATCAGGGCCCTGACGCGCCCTCAGCACGTATATGACACCGTTCCGCCACCACGGTGGTGCGTGCGGTCAACGGTCTCGTGCATAGTGGCCTGACTCACTCCGGATCGTCGCCCAGCCCGTAGACACGCGCCGCGGTACCGCCGCGGATCTGATCCTGCTCGTGGCGGGGCAGCTCCGCGAGCAGGTAGCGGACGGTATCGATGGCGTCGCTATAGGCACCGGCCAGAAGACACGTGGGCCAGTCCGAGCCGAGCATCAGCCGGTGCGGACCGAATGCGTCCACCGCCAGCTCGACCGGATGTCGCAGGTCGTCGATGGACCAGGTGTGCCAGTCCGCCTCGGTCACCAGCCCGGAGAGCTTGGCACTGACGTTGGGCAGCTCGGCCAACGGCAGCAGGGCCCGACCCCAGGCCGAGAGGTCGCCGCTGGCGATGGGCGGCGCTGCCAGGTGGTCGAGCACGAAGGCGACCTCCGGCGACGCCGCGCAGGCGCCCCAGGCGGCAGCTAGTGTCCTGATTCGGAAGTAGCTGGCGGCTTGCGCACGGCCTTGGCGAGGAT
>CAYZDQ010000070.1:0-8027 GCA_964476955.1 uncultured Anaerolineaceae bacterium | reverse complement strand
GCCGGGCCTGGCCTACGTCGAGCCCGACTACTGGGTACACAGCGCGGCGGTCTCGGACGATCCCGCCTACACGGACGGCACGCTCTGGGGCATGTATGGCGACGACACCAGCCCGCACCGCAATCGCTTCGGCTCCGGGGCAGGGGAGGCCTGGCGCCAGGGCTACATCGGTGACCGCGCTATCCACGTCGGCATCGTCGACGAAGGGGTCAAGATCGACCACCCTGAGCTCGAGGCCAACATCTGGACCAACCCCTACGAGCTGGCCAACGGTATCGACGACGACGGCAACGGCTACGTGGACGATATCCACGGCTGGGACTTCTTCGGCGACGATGCCTCGGTCTATGACGGCGGGAGCGACGACCATGGCACCCACGTCGCGGGCACCATCGGCGCTCGTGGGGGCAACGGCACCGGCGTGGCAGGCGTCAGCTGGCGGGTGACGCTGGTGCCGGCGAAGTTCCTGGGGCTCGCCGGCGGCTACGTCAGCGGCGCGGTGCAAGCTCTCGACTACCTCACCGACCTCAAGACACGGCACGGCCTGGACCTGGTGGCCACCAACAACAGCTGGACGGGCGGGGCCTACAGCCAGTCGCTCGCGGACGCGATCGCTCGGGCGGGTGATGCCGGGATCCTCTTCGTGGCAGCCGCAGGCAACGAAGGTGTCGATGTGGACACGGAGTCAGTCTTCCCCGGCGCCTATCGATGCACGACCAGGGCGGACGGCAGCCCGCGGGGCTGGGACTGCGTGGTCTCGGTGGCCAACCTCGAGGCGACCGGCGTCCGGGCGGCTGACTCGAACTGGGGCGCGACGGTCGTGGACCTGGCTGCGCCCGGGACCGGCATCCTCAGCACCCACCCCCAGGACGACGGCTACGCCCACTACAGTGGCACGAGCATGGCCGCGCCGCACGTGACCGGAGCCGTCGCGCTCTGCGCCGGTCTCGATCGCTCGCGTTCAGCACGCAGCCTGCGTGAGCTGATCCTCGACACCACGGCACCGACGGACTCGATGTCGGGCCGCACGCTCAGCGGTGGCCGGCTCGACGTGGGTCGGCTCGTCGAACGCTGCCTGCCGGCCCCGATGTCGACGCCGCGACCCACACCGACCCCGGTGACCACGCCGATGCCGACCCCGGCACCGACCGCGGAGCCGACGCCGAACATGGATCCGGCACCGACTCCGGCGCCTGCTCCGACTCCCGAGGCGTCTCCGCAGCCGCTCGCCGTGACCGTCTTCGTGGACGAGCTCGATGCGGCGTTCAAGCGTGGCGGCAGTGGCTGGAGCGAAGCGGATACGGGCTTCGCCGGTCACCACTACCGAGTCCCCGTGCGCGAGGATGTGCGGCACGACTATGGCGCCTGGCGACCGTTGCTGCCGGTCGGTGGGACCTACCGGATCGTGGCCTACATCCCGCCGGCTGCAGACGCTTCCCGTGCCGCGAGCTACAAGATCAGGACCGCTGACGGCTGGGTCACACGTGTGCGCAACCAGCACAAGCGCCAGGGTGGTTGGGTCGGTCTGGGCATCCACGAGCTGACGGCCACGCCCTCCGTGCGCCTCGCGGACCTCACGGGGGAGCCATCTTCGCTCAAGCGCCACCTGCTGTATGACGTGATCCGCTTCGTGTCTCTGTCGGGCGCAGCTGCCGGTGACGACTGACGGTCACGATCGAACCCCGCGGAGATGCCGCGGGGTTCGCTGTGTCGCGAGGAGCGGGCGAGGGGAGACGCCCGTCCGATCAGTTGACAGGCTTGTCCGCCTCGTCGACCTCGATGCTGGTGAGTCGGAACGCGAACGGCTCGTCCTCCTTGGAGTTGAAGTGCAGGGTCGAGCCTTCGGCCACCGAGCCTTCGCTCAGCAGCGGCCAATGGAGCTCGACGGAATCGGTGTCGATCCCCGACTCCTCGCCGACATCGAGGTAGACGTCGGTGACTCGCATAGCGTGGGCTTCCTTGGCGTGCTCGAGCACGACCTCCAGGATCCGTTCGGTGACTCCGGCTTCATGCATGGACTGGCTCCCCTTGTGGCGATGCGGGATGCCCTTCCTTGAGCATCCCCACGACCTCCGCGACAGCGACCGGCACGGCCGCAGCGACGACGTCGCTGAGTTCCTCGCCGAAGGCATCGCCACGCTCGATGACGACGCCTACGACCTCGATGTCAGACGGCAGATCCGCGCCCATCGCACGACCTGCTTCGATGGCGGCCGGCAACGGAGCGTCGTGAGTCGAGTCGAGGTGACTCGCGACGCGCGTCTCCACCGCCGACAGCGGCTTGCACCACACGTTGCCCGGCACATCCTCGGGGTCGATGATGGCATCGACGATGATGGCACGTCGATACCCGACCAGGAGTTCCATCAGGCTCACGCCTCCGACGCAGGCCTGCTGCAGGCTGGCCTTGCCATGATCGAGCTCATCGAGCTCGTCGATGACGCGCCAGCCCACGCCATCGTCTCCGAGGATGGGGTTGCCGAGGCCAACGACCAGCGTGTCGCCCGGCTCTGCGAGGTACACGCTGTCTGTTCCGGGCCGGCTGGTCACGGCACGGCTCCTGCCGAGCGTCGCGACGCATGGACGCCACGTGACGTCGCCGAAGCCTGCCGAGTCGCCCTGGGGTGGGTCGCCGCCGCCTCACCTCGCCGGATGAGGGCCAACACCCGTTCCACGATGAGGGGCACCACCGCCGCCACAGGAGCCGTCATCTCCCCGCCCACGGTCGTGAAGTCGCCAGCCTCGACCGCGACGATGACCACGTCAGCGGGTACGTCGAGGCGGAGGGCACGGGCCAGGTCGAGGGTCTCCAGCAGGCCGATGTAGTGGGGCGAGCCACCACGTGGCCCATCGAGGTCGCCCTCGTTCAACTCAAGCAGCGTGCCCGGGTCGTTCGCTCCGGTCACGACGCTGTCGACGACGATCAGTCGGGAAGCCCGCACGACCGCCTCGAGCAGGTACATGCCCGTGAGGGCCGTCTCCACGAGCTCGACGGGTCCCACCTGCGGCAGCTCGAAGTTCCACACCGTCACCGCCGGGTCGAGGGACGGCGCGTCGGTCGCCATCGTGCCCTCCAGCGCGAGGCGGTCGCAGAGCGAGCGAGCGACGACGATGCCCAGGCCGTCGTCGGAGATGAGCTCGTTGCCCAGGCAAAGTACCCGGGTGAGCCCGGTCGTGGTGCGGCCTCCGCCGGCGTCCCCGCTACTCGTGGTGGATGCTGCCATCGGAGTCACGGCGCAGGAGTGACAGTGGCTCGCCATCGGCCCCGCGCACCGCCACGATCAGAGGCATGCTCCCGGGGAGGGAGTGCGTGGCGCAGGCGTGGCAAGGGTCGTAGGCACGGAAGGCCATCTCCACCTTGTTCAGGATGCCTTCGGACACATTCCCCTTCGTGATCAGTCCCTCGGCCGCCTTCTGCACGCTCATGGCGATACGCGCCGAGTTGTTCTGCGTGGCGACGATCAGATTGGCCCTCTCGATGACGCCGTTCGAATCGGTGACGTAGTGGTGGAACAGCGTGCCGCGCGGCGCCTCGACCACGCCGACGCCCTCCTTCGGCGTCTCGGTGGGCAAGGTGCGCACATCGGGATCGATGAGCTCCGGGTCATCGGCCAGTTCCTTGAGCCGTTCAGCCGCGTACAGCAACTCCACCACCCGGGCCCAGTGGTTGGCCAGGGTGTGGTGCACAGGCTTACCCCCGAGGGTGGAGTACATCTCCTCGTAGGCCTCCTGGGCGAGAGGCGTGGCCATGCCGTCGGAAGCATTGAGCCGGGCGAGGGGAGCGACCGAGTAGATGCTGCTCTCCGCACCGTCGTTGAATCCCTGCCAGCCCAGCGGCTTGAGGTAGCAGAACTTGGTGTAGGACCAGGGCTCGACGTGCTCGGCCACGTAGTCGAGGTAGTCGGCCTCCTTGAACGCCGCGTACTCCTTTCCCTCGGGGTCCACGACGCGGATGAGCCCGTCGTAGAAGTTGGGCCGGTTCTGCTCATCCATGAGGCCCATGTAGTAGGTACGGTGGGTGTAGGCATCGGAGACGATGAGATCGACGTACGCCTGGTTGGCCAGCACGACCGAGCGGAAGGTGTCCAGCGTGAACTTGGCGAACTCCACCGCGTCGTCGGCCGTCTCCTTGATCTGCGCCTGCTCCTCCGCGGTGACCCGCTTGGCCACGCCCCCGGGGAGGCCCAGGACCGGGTGGATGACCTTGCCACCGGTGAGGCTGATGATCTCCCGCAATCGGCGGCGCATGGAGATGACCTTCAGTCCGGCCTCCTCGCCCACGGTGGCGATGACGCCGAGGACGTTGCGCTCGGCGGCAGGTGCATCTGGCCCGACGACGAAGTCGGGACCGCCGAGGAAGTAGAAGTGCAGGGCATGATCCTCGGCCATGAAGGCCGAGTAGACCAGCTCACGGATCTTCTTCGCCGCCGGTGGGGGGTCCACCTTGTAGAGGGCGTCGACGGCCTTGGTGGCCGCCATGTGGTGGGCCGTGGGGCACACGCCGCAGATACGCGAGGTGATCTGGGGCATGTCCTCGGCCGGGCGGCCCTGGGCGAACTTCTCGAACCCGCGCAGCTCGGGGACGGCGAAGTAGGCGCGATCCACGTCTCCCGCTTCATCGAGGAAGATGTCGATCTTGCCGTGCCCCTCGAGGCGGGTGATGGGATCGATGGTGATGCGGCGGCGGGTGTAGGCGGCCTTGGCCCCCTCGGAGCCCCGCTGCCAAGCCTCCTTGGCGGTCATCTCTTCAGACATGTATCCGGGCTCCTCATGCGTCGACGGACGTCGTCTTGCGCCGGCGCAGCAGTGAGCTGGCCAGGCCGTAGCGATAGAAGGTGCCGATGGGATCCGGGATGCTGTCGAGGGCAGCGTCGATGTCCTCGTCCTCGAGGGCCGAGAGCGTCGAGGCCACGGCCGACAGGATCTTGCCGCCGTGGTCGTGCACCTTGCTGGTGGGACCGAAGCAACCGGTGCAGGGCATGTTGCCCTTGATGCACAGCTGGCCGCATCCCGCCCGCGTGGCCGGTCCCATGCAGAGCAGCCCCTGGGCCAGCAGGCAGGTCTCCTCGTCGATGAGGATCTCGTGCGGGCGCTTGAAGCTCACCAGGCTCAAGTCCTGCGGCTTGCTCTCGAGGCGGGGGCAGTCCTCGCACAAGGCCGTGTCAGGCGACAGCACCGTTCCCGCCGGTGGCAGATCGCCGCTCAGAAGGGTCGTCACGGCGTCGGCTATCACGTTCGGCGTGGGAGCACAGCCCGGGATGTAGTAGTCCACGGCGGTCACCTGGTCGAGCGCCCGCACCGTGTCGTAGAACCCGGGGAGGGTGAGGTGCTCACCGTTGTGGGGCGTCTTGACAGATGGCAGCGTGCCGTCGGGGTTCTCTGTCGAGGGGTTCTCGAGGTAGACCTCCTTGAAGATGGCGTCCCGGTCCCACATATTGGCGAGGCCGGGGATGCCACCCTGGTGGGCGCAGGAACCGAAGGCCACGAGGACCTTCGCCTTGCGCCGCAGTAGGTGGGCCATCTCCTCCTGTTCGGTGGTACGGATGGCTCCGTTCACGAAGGCAGCGAGGATGGAACCGTCCTCCATGGCCTCCACGTCGGACTTCTTGAAGTCCATCGCCACCGGCCAGAAGACGATGTCGACCGCGGCCACCACGTCGAGGATCTGCTCGGCGAGGTCCACGACGGCCTCTTCGCAGCCCCCGCACGAGGAGCACCAGTAGAAGGCGACCTTCGGCTTGTCGCTCATGCCGTCACCTCCGTGAACTCTGCGACTTCGGAGAACTCCTCGGTCGGCACATCCAGCTGGAGCGGCCCCAGCGCCTTCAGCTGCTCCGTCATCTCGATCATCACATCCCGCAGCTTGTCTGCCTCGGCCGCCGAGATCCACTCGAGGCGGATGCGCTCCTCCTCGATGCCCATGCCCACCAGGATCCGCTTCAGCAACCGGAAGCGGCGCGCTGCCTTGTGGTTGCCCTCCTGGTAGTGACAGTCGCCGAAATGGCAGCCGCCGAGAAGCACGCCGTCGGCGCCGTCGGCGAGAGCTTGCATGACGAACTGGGGGTCGATGCGGCCGGAGCACATCACCCGGATGACCCGCGCGTTCGGCACGTACTTCATGCGGGAGGTACCGGCCAGGTCGGCCGCCAGATAGGTACACCAGTTGCAGAAGAAGGCGACGATCCTCGGCTCCCAGCCTTCCGTCTCCTGCGGCACTGCGATCGGTTCAGACATGAGCCAGCACCCCCGCGATCTCCTCGTAGATCTCTTCGTCTTCGAACAGGTTCTGCCGGATCGATCCGGATGGACAGGCGGCGACGCAGGTGCCGCAGCCCTTGCACAGCACCGGGTTGATCTCTGCCTTTCCGTCGACCCGGCTGATGGCGGTGTACGGGCACAACGGGAGGCAGGTCTTGCAGCCCGAGCACTCCTCGGTCACCACGTAGGCGGTGTTGGGCTCCATCTCGACGTAGCCGCGATCGACCAGCGCCAGCGCCTCGGCGGCGGAGGCTCCGGCCTGCGCCACGGTATCGGGGATGTCCTTGGGCCCCTGGCAGGCACCGGCGAGGAAGATGCCTTCGGTGAACGTGCTCACCGGAGCGAGCTTGGGGTGGCGCTCCATGAAGAAGCCGCCCGAGGCGCAGGTGATGTTGAAGGTGCGGCGCACGTCCTCGGCGTCAGCCTGTGGTTCCATGCCGGTGGCCAGGACCACCATGTCCACGGGGATCTTGCGGACCCGGCCGAGCAGCGTGTCCTCGGCCTGGAGGACCAGCTTGTCAGACTCACCGCCCTCCGGGTAGACGTCGGCTACCTTGCCTCGGATGAAGTGGACCCCTTCCTCGGCTGTACGGTTGTAGAACTCCTCCATGCCCTTCCCGGGTGCCCGGATGTCGATGTAGAAGTTGTAGATCTCCGCCCCGGTCTTCTCCTTGATGAGGTGCGCCAGCTTGAGCGAGTACATGCAGCAGACACGCGAGCAGTACTCGTTGGTGTTGATGTCTCGGCTTCCGATGCAGTGGATGATCCCTACCGTCTGCGGCGTGCGCCCGTCGCGCGTGGTGACGTGGCCCTCCGTCGGGCCGGACGAGTTCACCAGCCGCTCCAGCTCCAGGGCGGTGTACACCTCAGGGTAGGCTCCGTAGCCGTATGACGGAGTGCGCTTCGGGTCGAAGGTCTTGAAGCCGGTGGCCATGATGACCGCTCCGACCTCGACCTCGTCGAACGTCTCGGTCTGGGTGAAGTCGATGGCGTTGCGGTCGGCGCAGACCTCGACGCAGGTCTTCTTGCAGCGGCCGCTCTTGAACTCGATGCACGACTCCTGGTCGATGACCACGAGCGGCGGCACCGCTTGCGGGAACGGGATGTACACCGGCTTGCGCATGCTCAGGCCGAGGTTGAACTCGTCAGGCGTCTTGCCCACCTTGTAGACGCAGACGTCGATGCACTCGAGACAGCCCACGCAGGCGTCCTCGATGATGAAGCGCGGCTTGTGGCGCACCTTCACGGTGTAGTTGCCGACGTAGCCGTCGACCTGGTCGACCTCGGCCATCGTCCACAGCGTGATGTTGGGATGCGCGCGCACCTCGGTCATCTTGGGGGTGAGGATGCAGGCGGCGCAGTCGAGCGTCGGGAAGGTCTTGTCGAACTGGACCATGTGGCCGCCGATCGAGGGCTCCCGTTGCACGAGGTAGACATGCTTGCCGGCGTTGGCCATGGTCAGGGCGGCGTGGATGCCGGCGATGCCGCCTCCCACGACCATCACCGCGGGCTTGACATCGACCCGCGACCGCTCCAGCGGCTTGTGCCAGCGCACGCGGTGAACGGCGGCGCGGACGAGGTCCTTGGCCTTGACCGTCGCCGCGTCCATGTCGATGTGGACCCAGGCGTCCTGCTCCCGGATGTTCACCATCTGGAAGTAGTAGGGGTTAAGGCCGCCCTCCGAGGTGGCTCGGCGGAACGTGGTCTCGTGGAGGCTGGGTGAGCAGGAGGCGACGACAACGCGATTCAGGCCCAGTTCCCGGATATCC
>CAYZDQ010000069.1:0-8043 GCA_964476955.1 uncultured Anaerolineaceae bacterium | reverse complement strand
GATCGGCCGCGGCGGCGACCGAGCGGCCGACCCGCTGGTATCCCGCGGCTCCCAGCTCCTGGGGCGTGGTCGGTCCACCGAGTCCCAGCCGGGCGGTCAGCTCGGGTTCCTCGTCGGGACGCAGGAACAGATCGACGGCTGGGTAGCGGCGCTCGAGGGTGGCGGCGTTATCGGCGCGGACCGAGCAGCCGGTGAGCACGACGCGCACGCTGGGGTCGGCCTCCTTGAGCCGGCCCAGGACGCCCATGCGGCCGATGACCTTCTGCTCGGCAGCGTCGCGGATGGAGCAGGTGTTGATGACGATGAGGCGAGCACTCTCGAGATCGGCGGCCTCCTCACAGCCGGCGGCCAGCAGCGCACCGGCCATCTCCTCCGAGTCGGACTGGTTCATCTGGCAGCCGAGCGTCCATACGTGGAAGGCCGGGAGCACCGCAGCTTCGGTGCCGTACTCGGCGAGCTCGCTCGCGGGTGTCGCCGGTGTGCGCGGGGCGTCGGTGGCCGGGGGTTGCGTCTCGAGCATCGGCAGCGCCGGCCGCTCAGAACGAATCGTCATAGTCCTCCACCTCGCCGGCCAGCCAACGGAAGAACCGGTCGTGGTCGCGAGCGCACTTGCCCCAGGCGTAGTAGTCGCGGATGCGCTCGCGGCAGGCTACCGCAGCCCGCTCCTTCAGCGCTTCGGCGTCGATCTCGACCTCCTCGATGCAGGCACGCAGCGATCCGGGCGTCTTGGTCCAGAGCAGTCCGTGGCCGCCGAGGACCTCGCGGTTGAAGGGCACGGCGTGGGCCAGCACGAGCTGCCCGCAACCCATGGCCGTGACCAGCGAGGGGTTGGTGCCGCCGACCTCGTGACCGTGGATGTAGGCCTTGGCGCCAAGGAAGAGCGCCTCGATGTGGGCCGGCTCGTAGACCGGCCCCAGGAAGCGCACGCGCGGATCATCGCTGGCCTTGAGCGTCTCGAAGTACTCGCTCTCGTGGTTGGCGCCACCGACGACCAGCAGCGGGTCCTGCGCGCTCGAGGCGAGATACTCGCGCACGACTACGTCAGGGTTGTTCTCTGGCTCGATGCGGCAGACCTGCAGGTAGTAGCGGTCGGGCGCGACGCCGTGTTCGGCGAGGATCTCGCGGTGACCTACAGCATCGGCCACCTCATGAACGTGGCCGCCGTTGGTGAGGAACGCCGAGTCCACGCCGTACCACTCGCGGTAGAGCCGCTGCAGCTCCTTGCTGTCGGAGACCAGGTGCGACGCGATCTTGCGGGCGAGCCAGTAGTTGGCCTTCAGGTAGGCGCTCGCGAACCGACCCCACTTGCGCCGCTTCCAGTCGAGTCCGTCGGTGTTGAAGACCACCGTGCGACCAAGCAGGCGGTGCGGCAGATAGGCCCACGACGTGCGACAGCCGAGCACGTAGTAGACGTCCTGTCGCGACTGCGTCAGGGCGTGGAGGCTGCTGAAGAGCTCGTGCAGCAGCGTCTCGGTGAACTTGCCGTAGACCGTCGGCAGCTTGACCACGCGGGCACCCTCGTAGGTAGTGCCGACCTCCGCGCCGGTGTAGCGCGGCATGGCGTAGAGCGTGACCTCGTTGCCAGCCTCGACGAGGCGCGGACCGAGCTCGGTGACGATGGTGTCCCAGCCACCCCAGCGTGCAGGCACGCCACGGGCGCCGAAGATGGAGAGTCTCATGGGCTCCCGCATGGTAGCGCTGTCAGCCTGGGACCTCCGGCACTTGGCGGGTCGCACGTGAGTCGCCACGCTGAGCAAGGAGGTGAGCATGAGCCAAGGCCCTGGCGGGATGGACCCGCGGATCACCGGACCGGCCTCCCTTGCCCAGCAGCAGGCCGGCAGCCAGCCGCCCGGCATCCCGCTCATCTCGGACGACGAGGCTGAGCGGCGGCAGCAGGAGGCGGACGCTCAGCGGCTTCGTCGCCGCGCATGGCGCCGATTGCTGGTCATCTCGGGACTGGTCGCGGTCGCGGTGCTGGTCCTGTGGCTCGCGTTCGGTGTCTCTGCACCTGGAGTCTGACGGACCGGGTCGCGCCTGTCTAGGTTCCGACCCTCTGGCGGCGCGCGACCACAACGAGAATGAGCCAGGCGGCCGCGATGATCGCAAGCACGGCCGCGGAGAAGCCGCCGACGACGGCGATGGCGACGCCGATCACGAGGGCCGCGATCAGCGAGCCGGCACCGACCCACAGCCAGTCGTCGCGAGTGCGGCCCGGTAGCAGCCGCATGGCGATGAAGACGCCGATGGAGAGGACCACGACATTGACCAGGTACCACGACGCGTCGGTGTGCATGAGCCGGGTCATCTCGTCACCGACGAGCGTGGGCCTGACCTCGGCGGCGTCCTCGGTCGCCGCCAGCAGGTAGCGGAAACCGGCGCCGAGCAGCGCCCAGATGGCGACGGCGGTCACCAGCACGCCCACACGGAAGCGGGTGCGCAGCTGTGGGTCGACCGCCGGCTCGCTGGCACTGCCCTCTTCGTCGAGCATCGAGGATGGTGCCGGGATGACACCACCGAGCGGGGCCAGGAAGGCTCCGGCGTTGTGGGTGGCGACAGGCCTTCCCTCGGCGTCACGCTCGGGCATGGACTGCACCTCCTCGGTGGGATGGTCCGTGTCCCCGGCTCGCCGCGTCAAGGGCTGGACCTCCTGACCGGGATCGCCGCCCTGTGCCGCGATCCCGACCCTAGCCGCCCAGGGCCTCGAGCAACCGCTGTCCGACCCAGTCAGGTACGAGGACAGCCGACTGCGCCTCGGCATAGGTGTCGGTGTCGCCGTGGTAGTCGGAGCCGCCGGTGCGCAGCAGACCTCGCTCGTCGGCGAAGTCGCCCATGGCTTCGATGCGTTCCTCGTCCCAGTGGTGGTAGTGCACCTCCAGGCAGCGCAGGCCCCAGCGCGTCAGCTTATCGATGACCTCGGGCTCCTCGGGGGCCCACGGCGAATGGGCCAGCGAGGCCACGCCACCGGCAGCCGCGATGGCCTCGATCGCCTCACGCGTGCCGATCCCCTGCCGTCGCACGTAGGCCGGCATGCCTGGCACGAGGTAGCGCGAGAAGGCGTCCTGTACCGACTCGGCGTGACCCGCGGAGACCAGTGCCCGCGCCACGTGGGGTCGACCCAGGGCGTCGATGCCGCCTTCGATCTGCGGCAGGTGCTCATGGACCGGCATGCCCATGTCGCGCAGCCGTTGCAGGGTGCGCTCGATGCGGATCGTCCGCGCTGCACGCTGCCGTTCGAGGGTCGCGCCCAGGCTGGCGTCGTCCGGGTCGATGCCCAGCCCGAGCATGTGCAACTCGCCGAGGCGCTCCTCGTCCCCGCCGACTGCCTCGATCTCGCTGTCGACCATGGTGTTGATCTCCACGCCCACGATGAGCCGCGGTCCGCTGCTGCCCGGCACACCACAGCCGGCGGCCAGCATCTCTCGGACACCTGTGAGCGTGTCGTGGTCCGTGATGGCCACGAGCGTGGAGCCCCAAGCTCGCATCTGCCGGTACAGCTCGAGCGGCTCCAGGACCCCGTCGGAGCGCGCGGTGTGCGTGTGCAGGTCGACGCTGTTGCGCCGAAGCGTGGTCACACCTCGACGATGCGGCTGATGCGCTCGATAGAGTGGGCGCGACCATTCGCGGGATCGATGTCGATGAGCACGGCGTTGAAGAACACCGGGCCCGTGCCGACCTGGAAGCGCGTGGGCAGGCCGTTCATGAAGCGCGGCAGCACGGTCTCGGGCGCGAAGCCGATGACGCTATCGAGCGGACCGGTCATGCCCAGATCGCTAACGTAGGCGGTGCCTCGCGGGAGCACACGATGGTCGGCCGTGGGCACATGCGTGTGCGTGCCCACGACGGCGCTGACCCGGCCATCGAGGTGCAGCCCGAAGGCCGTCTTCTCACTGGTCAGCTCGCAATGGAAGTCGACGAGACGCACGGGCGGCAGCTTGTCAGCGCCGCCGTCGAGCAGCTCGTCCATCTCCGTGAACGGGTTGTCGATGGGGATCATCGTGCTGCGGCCCTGGGCATTGACCACAGCGACCTCGGTGCCGTCGGCGGCGTGGAACGTGCCCCAGCCGTGCCCGGGCACACTGCCGTAGTTCAGCGGCCGCAGGATGCGCGGCTCGCCGTCGAGCTGCGGGATCAGCTCACGCTTGTCCCAGATGTGGTTGCCGCTGGTGATGACGTCGGCGCCCGCCTCGAACAGCGCCTCGGCGGTCGACATGGTGAGGCCCATGCCGCCGGCGACGTTCTCGCCGTTGACCGTGGCGAAGTCGATGCCGCGCTCCTGGCGCAGTCCGTGGAGCTCACGCTCGAGCGCGTGGCGCCCGGGCTTGCCGATGGCGTCACCGACCATCAGCACGCGCAGCACGCCCGACTCCGGCAGCAGCGGCATCGACGGCAGCTGGTCGGCGGCGAGCGTGCGCTGCTTGTCTCGTCGCGTCATCGCTGGGTTTGGGTCCCTAGCCTACCGCCGCTCATGCGCGGCAGGTCACTTGGCGTACTCCACCGAGCGGGTCTCGCGGATGACGGTGACCTTGATCTGACCGGGGTAGGTCAGCGTCTCCTCGATCTGGCGCACGATGTCGCGTGCCAGGCGGCCGGAGGCGAGGTCGTCGATCTCGTCGGGCCTGACCAGGATGCGCACCTCGCGCCCGGCCTGGACGGCGAACGACTTCTCCACGCCGGGGAAGCCGTCAGCGATCTCCTGCAGGTCCGTCAGCCGCTTCACGTACGTGTCCATCGTCTCGCCGCGCGCACCCGGGCGGGAGGCGCTGATGGCGTCGGCGATCTGGACGATCGGCGCCTCCTGGCAGGTGTAATCGACCTCCAGGTGGTGCGCCGCGATGGCGTTGACGGCCTTGGGTGAGAGGTTGTGCTTGGCCGCGATCTCTGCGCCGATGGCCGCGTGGGGCCCTTCGACCTCGTGGTCGATGGCCTTGCCCATGTCATGGAGCAGGCCGCCGAGCTTGGCTGCCTGCACATCCGCGCCGAGCTCGGTGGCGATGACGCCTGCGAGCAGCGAGGTCTCCTTGACGTGATTGAGCACGCTCTGACCGAAGGACGTGCGGTACCTCAGCCGGCCGAGCAAGGTCAGGATCTCTGCGGGCAGGCCGGGCACGCCCGTGTCGTAGGCGGCCGATTCGCCGGCCTCACGGATGACGACGTCGACCTCGGCCTGCGCCTTGTTGACCACGTCCTCGATGCGGCCGGGGTGGATGCGACCATCCTGCACGAGCTTGGTCAGCGCCAGACGGGCAACCTCGCGGCGGACCGGGTCGAAGCCGCTGAGCATGACCGAATCGGGCGTGTCATCGATGATGAGATCGACGCCGGTGGCCTGCTCGAGAGCGCGGATGTTGCGCCCTTCACGGCCGATGATGCGGCCCTTCATCTCGTCGGAGGGGATGGGCACGGTCGTGACCGTGGCCTCTGCGGTGTGGTCCACCATCACTCGCTGGATGGCGGTGATGACCACGTCGCGTGCCTTGTCCTCGGCACCTTCCTTGGCGGAGCGCTCGATGGCGCGCACGAGGCGCACAGAGTCCTTCTCGGCCTCCTCGCGCACCTCTTCCACGAGGGTGGCCTTGGCTTCGTCGGCGGACAGGCCGCTCACGCGCTCGAGGGCCTGGACCTGCTCGGCCTTGGCCGCACTCAGCTCGGCACGCTGGGCGTCGAGCTCCTGCTCCCGCATGAGCAACTTCCGGTCGCGCTCTTCGAGCATGTCGGTGCGCTGGTCCAGCTGCTCGTCCCGCTGCAGCAGGCGACGCTCGAGGTTCTGGAGATCGAGCCGCTTGGCTCGCCCCTCTTCATCGACCTCGCGCTGGATCTTGACCTGTTCTTCCTTGGCCTGAAGGATCAGCTCCTTCTGCTGGGCTCGTGCTTCCGCGACGATACGCTCGGCCTTCTCGTTCGCGGACTTGATGCCCTGGTTGGCGAGCATGCCGCGAGCGAAGAATCCGATCACGAGCCCGATGCCGGCCACCACGAGGATGACAGCCGCCATCACGACGGGTTCGTTCACATTTTCCTCCCGTCCAGCCCGGAGGCTGGAGGTGAATAACGTCCATGGGTGGGCCACCGCCTGGTGGCTGAGCGACAGCTACTCCCTTTGGCGCCGCTCGACCCTCTCGAGGGCCAGACGAGAAGCCTAGCGGGGCTCGGAGGAGAGCGTCAAACGTCCCCGGGGACTACTCCGGTTCGTCTTCGGCGACGGTCGCGGCCACCTCGTGGCACACGTCCGGGGCGAAGCCGCTGCGTGCCAGGAGGGCGTAGGCCTTCTGCCGCCGACGCCGTGGATCGCTCTCGCGGCGAAGGGCAGAGGCGCGCTTGCCGAGCAGCTTGCGAGCGGCCTCACGGTCGGCGTCGAGCACCAGCTCATCGTCCGGGTCCTGGCGCTCGGCTGCAGCTTGCGCGCGTTGGACGAGGACCTCCGCGATGGTGTCGTCCCCTACCCCCTTGAGCTGCAGCTCACGCCGAAGGGCGACCTCGCCGCGCGGCCGCGCCCGATCGCGGCTTTCCACCCATGCGCGCGCGAACTCGAGGTCATCGAGGTAGTGCATCTGCACCAGGCGCTCCACGACCTGGTCGCACAGCGCGGCGGGGTAGCCAAGGTGGTTCAGCCTCCGCCGGGTCTCCTCCACGGAGCGCGAACGCACCGAGAGGAAGGTGGCGGCGGCCTCCATGACCACCCCGGGATCGGTGACCTCCGCGCGACGAGCACGCCGTGCCTCTGCCGCTTCGCGGCGTTCCCTGGCCGTGCGTGCTCGTCCCGCCACCTATTCGGCCTCGGTGATGCCCTCCACGCCGACGTCGATGTCCGCGACCTTGGCGCGGATCTCCGTCTCGAGCTGCTGGGCGATATCCTGGTTGGTGCGCAGGAACTCCTTGGACTGCTCGCGACCCTGGCCCAGGCGCGTCTCGCCGTAGTTGAACCAGGCGCCCGACTTGGAGACTACGTCCGAAGCCACGCCGACGTCGAGCAGGCCGCCCTCGCGCGAGATGCCGGTGCCATACATCACGTCGAACTCGGCTACGCGGAAGGGAGCAGCGACCTTGTTCTTGACGACCTTCACGCGGGCTCGGATGCCGGTCGCGTCCTGGCCCTGCTTGATGGTCTCGATGCGACGGATGTCGAGACGGACGCTGGAGTAGAACTTGAGTGCTCGACCGCCGGGCGTGGTCTCCGGGCTGCCGAACATGACGCCGATCTTCTCGCGCAGCTGGTTGGTGAAGACGAGCGCGGTGTTGGAGCGGCTGACGATGCCGGTCAGCTTGCGCAGGGCCTGGCTCATCAGCCGTGCCTGGATGCCCACGAAGGTGTCACCCATCTCACCCTCGATCTCCGCACGGGGCACGAGCGCGGCCACGGAGTCCACCACGACACAGTCGACCCCGCCCGAGCGGATGAGCGTCTCGGTGATCTCCAGTGCCTGCTCGCCGGTGTCCGGCTGGCTCACGAGGAGGTTGTCCACGTCCACGCCACAGGCCTTGGCGTACACCGGGTCGAGCACGCGCTCGACATCGATGAAGGCGACGACGCCGCCGAGATTCTGGGCCTCGGCCAGGATGTGCTGACAGACGGTGGTCTTGCCCGACGACTCAGGGCCGTAGATCTCGGTGATGCGGCCACGCGGCACGCCACCCACGCCGAGTGCGAGGTCGAGCGCGATCGAACCGGTGGGGATACTGTCGATCTGTTGCCGTTGGTCCGATCCGAGACGCATGATCGAGCCCTGCCCGAACTGCTTCTCGATGGACATGATGGCAGCGTCGACTGCCTGCTTGCGTTCCTTCTGCTCGCCGTTGCCGGCCCCGTTCTTAGGAATCTTGCTGTTCCCGGTCGACCGACCGGCGCTGGTGACGGTCATGCCTGGTGTCCTCCATGGCTGTCACCCGAGAGCCGGTCTGGCTGGTGGCCCTACTCCGGCCACTCCTCCTCGACCTTCGGCTTCCGCTTCGGCTTGATCACCTCGACGGTCGGCATCGGTGGCTGGGAGAGCGACTCGAGCGTGGTCGCCTTCGCCTTCTTCGACTTCTTGGGCTTCTTCGCTTCAC
>CAYZDQ010000068.1:0-8146 GCA_964476955.1 uncultured Anaerolineaceae bacterium | reverse complement strand
ACGACCGAGGAAGAAGCGCAGATCAAGCGCGCGATGGTGGCCGCCGCGCGCGAGGTCTACGCCCTCATCGACAACAGCAAGTGGGGCCGTGTGGCCTCCGCCACCTTCTGTGCCGCGGAGGAGCTGACCGGCGTGTTCAGCGACGCGGACGCCCCCGCCGAGATGGTGGCCACGGTCGAGCAAAGGGGGATCGAGGTGATGCTGCATGGCTGAGCAGGCACGGCGCTACGTCGCGCTCGACTTCGGTGCCGAGAGCGGCCGCACGATCGTCGGTCGCATCGTCGCCGACCGGCTCGAGATCGAGCCGGTTCATCGTTACGCCAACACGCCGGTGCGCCTGGGCGGCACGCTCTACTGGGACTTCGCGCGCCAGTTCGGCGACATCCTCGCGGGCATGAAGAAGGCCGCCGCGGATGGCCCCGTGCACTCGGTCTCGGTCGACACCTGGGGCGTGGACTACGGCTACATCGACGCGCGCGGCCGGCTCATGGGCAACCCCGTCCACTACCGCGACGCCCGTCACGAGACGATGCTCGAGGAAGCGTTCGCGGTGGTCCCGCGCGACGAGCTCTACATGGCCACGGGCATCCAGTTCATGTCCATCAACACGCTCTACCAGCTGCTCAGCGAGGTGCGCGCCAAGGATCCCATCCTGGAGCGGGCCGACAAGCTGCTGATGATGCCGGACATCTTCAACCACTTCCTCTGTGGCGTGGACGTGTGCGAGTACACCGAGGCCACGACCGGCCAGACGGTGGATCCCTGGACCCGTGACTGGGCTCGACCGCTGCTGGAGCGGCTGGAGATCCCCACCCACTTCCTGCCCGAGATCGTGCAGCCCGGCACGGAGCTGGGCACCCTGCTCAACGAGGTCGCTGACACGACCGGCTGCCGGGGTGCACGCGTGATCGCCGGTGCTTCCCACGACACTCCATCGGCGGTGGCGGCGATCCCGCTGGCCGGTCCATCGACCGCCTACATCTCCTCGGGCACCTGGTCGCTGGTGGGCCTGGAGATCCCCGAGCCGGTGGTGTCGGATGCCTCGCTCGCGGCCAACCTCACCAACGAGGGCGGCTACGGCGACACCATCACGCTGCTCAAGAACGTCATGGGCCTGTGGCCGGTGCAGCAGAGCCGGAAGTCGCTGTGGCCGGGCGACGGGGCACCCTCCTACGAGGAGATCTGCGAGCTGGCTGCCACCGGTGAGCGGTGGACCGCCTTCGTCGATCCCGACGAGCAGCGCTTCCTGTGGCCGGGCGACATGCCCACGCGCATCCGCGAGTACTGCGAGGAAACCGGCCAGCCGGTGCCCTACGAGACGGCCACGCTCTTCCGCGTCATCTTCGAGTCGCTCGCGCTCAAGTACACCTGGGTGGTCGAGCAGCTCAGCGCGGTCACGGGCCAGGACATCGAGCGCATCCACATCGGCGGCGGCGGCTCGCAGAACGAGCTGCTCTGCCAGATGACGGCCAACGCCAGCAGGCGCCAGGTGGTGGCGGGCCCGGTGGAAGCCACGGCCATCGGCAACATCGTCATCCAGGCCATCGCCTCGGGCGAGCTGCGGGACCTGGCCGAGGCGCGCGAGCTCATCGCACGCTCGTTCCCGATGAAGACCTACGAGCCTCAGGGCTATCTCTGGGCCGAGGCCCAGGAGAGCTTCGAGAAGCTCATGCAGAAGGACGACTAGCAGCACGCATCACAGCACCTGCCCTTGCGACAGCGGGGCCAAGGGGAAAGGGAGACAACTGATGAACAAGTTCGGAGTCCACGGGCTGGTCTGGTCCGGCAGCTGGGGCGCGCAGGAGTGTGCCTACACGGTGGAGAGCAGCAAGGAGGCCGGGTTCGACCTTGTCGAGTTCCCCGTCTTCAGCCCCGAGCAGATGGACATCCCGGCCATCGTCAAAGCGCTCGAGGCCAATGCCATGGAGGCTACCTGCTCGCTGGGCCTGGGCTTCGACAACGACATCAACAGTGAAGACCCCGACAGCGTCGCGCGTGGCGAGAAGACACTCATGGACGCGCTTACGTTCGCGCAGGACATCGGCGCCAAGTACCTCGGCGGCGTGATCTTCAGCGCCCTCGGCCCCTACGGCCATCCCGCCACGCCCCTGAGCCGTGAGAACAGCCAGACCGTCATCACCAAGCTGGCCGAGAAGGCGGCGGCCGCGGGCATCACGGTCGGGCTGGAGTTCGTCAACCGCTACGAGTCCAACCTGCTCAACACGTCCGCCCAGACGGTCGAGTACATCAAGGAGACCGGCTCGGACAACCTCGTGGTCCACCTCGACTCGTACCACATGAACATCGAGGAGAAGGACTTCCGCCAGCCGGTCTTCGATGCCGGTGACCTGCTCGGCTACGTGCACATCGGCGAGAACCACCGCGGCTACCTGGGCCAGGGCCACGTGGACTTCCCTCAGCTCTTCAAGGCTCTCGTCGATGCCGAGTACGACGGCATCATCACCTTCGAGTCGTTCAGCTCGAAGGTCGTCGACGAGGACCTCACGACCACGCTGCGCATCTGGCGGAACATGTGGGAAGACAGCATGGATCTGGCCGTTCAGGCGCGCCGCTACATGGCCCAGGAGATGGCCAGGGCAGGAGCGCAGTAGTCCATGCTGACCGACAACCCGCAGTCGACGGCAGCCCGGCTCACAGGCCTCGTGTGTTTGTGCGAGACCCATGTGATACGTTACCCTGCAAACGATTTCATCGGTCCTGCAACGCACGGCAACGCAGGACATCTGGTGTCGATCGCAGGCTCAGGCTGCCGGTCTGCCTCTACCACTTCAGTTAGCCAGCAGGTAGGAACCAGCACGGCATGACAGCGCTGCTCGAGCTGAGCAACATCAGCAAATCCTTCCCGGGGGTGAAGGCCCTCGAGGATGTGCACTTCTCTACCGACGCGGGCCAGGTGCACGCGCTCGTGGGCGAGAACGGCGCCGGGAAGTCGACGCTCATCAAGGTCATCTCCGGCGTGCATCCCGCGGACAGCGGCACCATCCACATGAACGGTGAGCTGGTCCACTTCCGCAGCCCGCACGAGGCGCAGGACCACGGCATCGCCACGATGTACCAGGAGCTCAGCCTCTACCCCGAGCTGACCGTGGCCGAGAACATCTTCATGGGCCACGCACCCATGCGCAAGGCCGGCCTGGTCGAGGTCATCGACTGGGGCGAGATGAACCGGCGCTCCGAGGAGATCCTGGCCTCGCTCAACATCCACGACCTGGACGTTCGGCGCAAGGTCGGCTCGCTCAACGTGGGCAACCGCCAGCGCGTAGAGATCGCCAAGGCCCTATCGCTTGACGCCAAGGTCCTGATCATGGACGAGCCGTCCGCGGCTCTGACCGAATCCGACGTCGAGCAGCTCTTCGACATCGTGCGCCTGCTCAAGCAGCGGGGCGTGGCCATCATCTACATCAGCCACCGCCTCATCGAGGTCTTCCAGCTGGCTGACAAGGTCACGGTCCTGCGCGATGGCAAGTTCGTCGACTCCAAGCCCGTCAGCGAGACCGACGAAGACGATCTCATCCGCATGATGGTCGGTCGCACCATCACCGATCTCTTCCCCAAGCTGCCCAGCGAGGTCGGAGAGCCGGTGCTGGAGGTGCGCAACCTGTCCCGCCACCCACAGACCGACGACGTCACCTTCGACGTGCGCAGCGGTGAGATCGTGGGCATGGCCGGCCTGGTCGGCTCCGGACGCAGCGAGACCGCACAGGTCATCTTCGGCATCCTCAAGCCCGACTCGGGCGAGGTAGCCATCGATGGCCAGACGGTCAGGATCAAGTCGCCCACCCACGCCATGAGACTGGGCGTGGCCTATGTGCCCGAGGATCGCGGCACCCAGGGCCTGGTCCGCGAGATGCGCATCCGCGAGAACCTCTCGATGGCCATCCTCGACTCGTTCACCCGTCTCGGCGTCGTGATGAAGCGCAACGAGCGCAAGTCGGGCGACAGGCTCATCGAACAGCTCAACATCATCGCCACCAGCGGCGAACAGGTCGTCAACAAGCTCTCCGGCGGCAACCAGCAGAAGGTCGTGGTCGGCAAGTGGCTGGCCAGCCAACCCAAGATGCTCATCGTCGACGAGCCCACGCGCGGCGTGGACGTCGGCGCCAAGGCGGAGATCCACCGCCTGCTCAGCGAGCTGGCCCAGCAGGGCCTGGGGATCCTGATGATCTCCAGCGAGCTGCCCGAGGTGCTGGGCATGAGCGACCGCATCCTGGTCATGCGCAACAGCCGCCTGGTGGCTGAGTTCCACCGTGACGAGGCCACCCAGGAGAACGTGGGCGCGGCCATGATGAGCGACGCCATCGCGGCCGATGCTGTCGCCGATAGCGTGGCCACAGGGGGTGCGGCATGACCGCAGCCACCAGCGTCCAGAGCAATCGCTACCTCGCCAGCGCTCGACGCCTCCTCGGCTCGCAGGAGGGCATCCTCCTGCTGCTGCTGGTCGTACTCATCATCGGCGTCGGCCTCTACAACCCGCGCTTCCTCAATGAGCGCAACCTGACCGACGTCTTCAACAACAACGCCTACATCGCGGTGGCTGCCATCGGCATCTCGATGGTCATCATCACCGGCAACATCGACATCAGCGTGGGTGCCGCCATCGGCGTCCTCGTCTCACTGTCAGGCACGATCGCATCCGAGCTGGGTGGCTCCGGCCTGCCCACCATCGTCGTGCTGCTGGCAGCCTGGATCACCCCGGTCCTCGGCGGCATGCTCATCAGCGCCGTCAACGGCTTCTTCGTGGCCTTCCTCGGGATACCCGCCATCGTGGTCACGCTGGGCATGTTCAGCATCCTCAAGGGCGGCCTCATCCTCGTGGCCGGCGGCAACACCATCACCGACCTGCCCGAGGGCTACTCCTTCGCCCAGGAGAAGATCGGCTTGCTGCCGGTGTCGGTGATCATCATGATCATCCTTACCCTGGTGGCCTTCGCGTGGATGCGCTGGAGTCGTGACGGCCGCTCCCAGTACGCCATCGGCGGCAACAAGGAAGCGGCACGTCTCTCCGGCATCGACGTACGCCGGTCACTGATGAAGACCTTCATCATCGCGGGTGCCTTCTACGGGGTCGGTGCGGTGATGTACGCCACCCAGTTCAGCACCATCCAGACGGTGGTCACCCCCGGACTCGAGCTGCAGGTCATCACCGCGGCCGTGGTCGGTGGCGTGTCCATCCTCGGCGGCATCGGCACGGTCATCGGCTCCACACTGGCGGCCATCCTCATCCGCACCATCGGCGTGGCGCTGATCTTCGTCGATATCTCGGCCTTCTGGCTCAAGGCCATCCTGGGTGTGCTCATCCTCGTGACGGTGCTGGCGGACGTCGTCCGTCGCCGCCGCCAGGAACGGATGTAGGGGGAAGCTGACATGACGACTGCGAACCCCACCGCCAACGGCAACGGCACCGATCTCGGCGCCCGCCTGCAGGGCATCCTGCTCCGGCAGGAGACCATCCTCTTCTTCATCCTCATCGCGGGCGTGGCCCTGATGTCGACGCTCTCCGATGTCTTCCTGACGCCGGAGAACCTGCTCAACCAGGGGCGTCTCGCGACCGAGATCGCGCTCATCGCACTGCCGATGACGCTGATCATCATCACCGGCGGCATCGACCTCTCGGTCGGCTCCATCGCCGGTCTCACGGCCATCATGCTGGGCGTCGCCTGGCATAACTGGGGCCTCCCGCTGGAGCTTGCCGTCGTGGTGGCGCTGGCCATCGCCACCGCCTGTGGCGCCTTCAATGCCTTCTTCATCACGAGGGTCGGCCTGCCGCCGCTCATCACCACGCTGGCCACACTGGCCCTGTTCCGCGGCCTTGCTGAGGGCATCGCGCAGGGCCGCTCGGTACGCGGCTATCCCGATTGGTTCTTCATCCTCGGCCAGAAGGACTTCGACTTCTTCGGCCTCACCTCGGTGCCCAACCAGCTGTTCCTGGTGGTCATCAGCATCATCCTCGTGGGCGCGGCCCTGGCCTGGACGCCGTTCGGTCGCTCGCTCTATGCCATCGGCAACAACGAGACCGCGGCCCGCTTCAGCGGCATGCCCGTGCTGCGTAACAAGTTCGCGATCTACACGCTCTCCGGACTCATGTCCGGCCTCGCCGGCTGGGTCTTCGTCTCACGCGTGAGCACCACGCGCCAGGACATGGGCACCGGCTGGGAGCTGACGGCCATCACCGCGGTGGTGGTGGGCGGCACCAGCATCTTCGGCGGCAGCGGCACCATCATCGGCACGGTGCTCGGCCTCGCGCTCATCCAGCTGATGCGCAACGGCCTGGCTCTTGCCGGCGCCAAGGGCGACGCCACCACCATCGTGGTCGGCCTCGTGCTCATCGGCGCTGTGCTGCTCAACACGCTCATCACCAATCCGCCCGAGCGGATCAAGCGACTCATCCCATCACGTAGCTAGGAGCTCGCAAGGCTCATTCGAGAGGAGGTGCCACGGAAAGCGACTGCGCAAACCGGTCCACGGAGGGACCGCTGACCGTTCCACGTTCGATCACATCTGGAGGAGACGTACCAAAACATGCGCAAGCCAATCGTTCTTCTGACCACGATGGCCCTGACCTTGGGCTCCGTGGGCTCCGTCGCCGCCGCCTGGGATGGCGCTGACGAGCTGCCGACCAGCCCGCTCGCCTGCCCGGGTGGAGAGGCTCCCCCGATGGCCGCCGCTGGCGACTATGACGGCGGCTCGGTCATGAACCCGGTCGCTGAAGCCGGAGCGGACCTGACCCTCGTCGACATCCCCAAGCTCATCGGCATCGGCTACTTCAACGCCACCGCCGCCGGTATGCAGGAAGCTGCAGCCGAGCTGGGCAACGTCGAGGTCATCAACGACGGCCCCACACAGGCCAACATCGACGAGCAGATCACCTTCATCGACAACTACATCACGCAGGGCGTGGACGGCGTGCTCTTCGCTGCCAACGACCCCGTGGCCATCGGCCCGGTCCTGCAGAAGGCCCTTGACAACGGCGTCCGCGTCGTGGGTTACGACGCCAACTCCGTGCCCGAGGCCCGCGAGTGGTTCGTCAACCAGGCCGAGTTCAACGGCATCGGCAAGGCCATGATCGACAGCCTCGTTGCCGAGCAGGGCGAAGATGCCTCCTTCGGCATCGTCACCTCGACCTTCACCACGCCCAACCAGGCGCGCTGGATCGCCGAGATGGAAGCCTATGCTGCCCAGTGCTTCCCGAACCTGACCTGGCTCGAGACCCTCGAGGCCCAGGAGGACTACCCGCTGTCCTTCAGCCAGGCCCAGACCCTCATCAACAAGTATGGCGATGATCTCCAGGGCATCTTCGGCATGACCTCCGTGGCGACCCCGGCCTCCGCCGACGCCGTCACCCAGGCCGATGCTTGTGGCGCCGTCTCCGTCGTCGGTCTCGCGACCCCGAACGAGATGAAGCCCTTCGTCGAGTCCGGTTGCGTCGAGTCGGTCGTGCTCTGGAACCCCGTTGACCTTGGCTACGCCTCGGTCTACGTCACCCGCGCCATCGTCGACGGCGAGTTCGGCCCCGGCGATGCCAGCGTCAGCGCCGGCAAGCTCGGTGACCTCGCGGTCGTGAACGGCTCTGAGGTCCTCCTCGGCGCCCCGTTCATCTTCAACGCTGAGAACATCAACGACTTCGACTTCTAGTCGCTGTCGCGGGGAGCACTCCCCGTAGATCGAACAAGCACGACGGGGCACCCTCGAGGCGCCCCGTCGTTCCGATTCTGGCGATCTCGCGCTGCTACAGTGAAGCCTCAGTGCCCACGCTGACAACTCTCGAAGGGGATATCCGATGAAGTCTCGGGAACGCGTGATGCGAGCCCTGCGCCGCGATGGCCTACCCGATCGTGTTCCCCTCGAGTTCGATCTCTCACGTCCCCTGCTCGAGGCCTTCAGCGAGAAGCTGGACATCCCTATCGGCTGGCAGCCCAACTACTACGAGGATCTGAAGTACCGCACGTCGGGCAATGAGATCCGCGTGGCCATGGGCAGCGACTGTGTGCTGGTCGGCGGCGGCGTGCCCGCGGGGTACGTGCCCGAGGAGACGGACGACGACTGCATCGTCAACGAGTTCGGCATGAAGATGAAGATGGGGCTCGCCTGGTACGACGTCGTCGAGGGCCCGCTCGAGGACGTGAGC
>CAYZDQ010000067.1:0-8194 GCA_964476955.1 uncultured Anaerolineaceae bacterium | reverse complement strand
CGGCCGATCCGGCCGGTGGCATCTGGGCGGAGGGCTCTGCCTGGAACGACAAGCGCAAGCCCTTCGAGTCCCTGGCTGCCTGGTGGGACGGCCGCACCTGGAACGTGACCCAGGGACGCTCAGGCGGCACCGAGCTCAACGATGTCATCGGCTCGCTCAGCAGCCAGGGCTGGGCCGTGGGTCGTTCCAACGGCTCGGCCCGCGTCGTGCACGTGTGTACGCCGCCCCAGTCGGGCGTGTTCGGCAGCTCTGAGCCGGTGCCGGTGACCAACGGCGAGGACGCTCTCACCAGTGACGCCGCAGCCTCGGAGAACGGCCTCGCGGAATACGCTGACGATCTCGAGACCTACCCCGAAGAGATCGAGCCAGAGGACCAGGACAACGGCGGCCGCAAGCCCGGCCGCAAGCCCAAGACCCTCAAGAACCCCATCGGCACCCTGCCGTTGCCCACCAGCGACAAGAAGGTCTTCGCCCGTGACGTGGCCCGAGCAGCGGGCGTGTTCGAGGAAACGGGCACGTACGACGCGGTCGTGGAGGACTTTGACGGCGACGGCGTGGAAGACCTCTTCATCGGTCGACATGGACGCAAAGGCCGTCTCCTGCTCAACCGCGCCGGCATCTTCGTCGATCACGAGCCGCTACAGATGATCGCCAGTGACCGTCACGGCTGCGCTGCCGCTGACGTCGACGGCTCGGGACTGCCGGACCTCTACTGCGCCGTCGGTGGCAAGCGCGGGTCCGGCCTCAAGACCAATGAGCTGTGGCTCGATCCGGGCGGGCCCAACCCGATCGAGGTCGCGCCCGCGTCGGGGCTGGCCGACCCCACCGGTCGCGGCCGGCTGGTGGCCTTCCTCGAGGCCAGGAAGAAGCGGGCCATGGAGCTGGTGGTCACCAACTCACCGACGCGCGTCGACGGGATGCCCTCGTTGACGCACCTCTTCCGAGCCGACGGCAAGGGCGACTTCAAGGCGCGCACCCGAGCGACCGTGGCGCCACGCAAGGGCGCCCGGGCCATCCAGAGCGCTGACTACGACCGAGACGGCCGAGAGGACCTGCTGCTCGTCACCGGCGGACCGCAGTCACCCGAGCCGGCGGGCACGCGCCTCTACCGCAACACGCGCAAGGGCCTCGTCGACGTCACACGCAAGATGGGCATCCGCCAGTTCGATGAGTGGGATGCGGAGCTGGTCGACCTCAACGGCGACAAGAAGCTCGATCTGGTCCAGATCTCGGACATCAAGCTGATGGTCAGCCTGCGCAAGGGCGGCAAGTTCAAGAAGGTCTTCGAGCGCAACCTGACCGAGGGCCGCGCCGTCGCCAGCGGCGACGTCAACGGCGACAAGCGCCAGGACCTCTACCTCGTACGCAGCGCCCACGACCGCAACTACCCCGACGTCATGCTCATCAATCGAGGTGGCGGCAAGACCTGGACCTCGCTCACCATCCCGCAGGTCTCGGCCGGGATCGGGGACGACGCCTACGCCATCGACCATGACGACAACGGGCTCGACGACTTCCTCGTGCTCAACGGCCACAACCTCCGCGGACCGACCCAGCTCATCGCCTTCTACCGTCGCTGACTCGGTGGGGCGGCTACCATCAGCGCCGATGGACGCGAGTGGGATCACCCGTCGGCTTCTCGCCGCGGTCGCGACGGCGGTGATGCTGGCGAGCCCGACCCTGACCACGACCGCTGCTGCCGTGACGCCTGCCGGTGCCTGTGTTGACGGCTTCGACAAGGTTGCGGTGACCAAGCAGATCCTGCCCGAGGACGTCCACGCCGCCAGCGCCAGCAAGGCCATCGTGGCCGGCGGCGCGAGCCTGTCCGGTGGGCGCAAGTCGGCGCGCATCATGCGCTTCCAGGACGGCCGCTGGAAGAACCTCTCCACGCGCCAGCTGGGCATCGACGCCGGCTACGTGGCCCTGGGTGGCAACCGCACGAGCGGCCTGTGGGCCGCAGGCTACTGGCAGACGAACACACGCATGTCGCCGCTGCTGGCGCGCCAGGCGTCCGACGCCAGCTGGACCCGCAAGTCCGTGCCCGCACCGGGCCACTCGTCGGTGCTGACCGACGTGTCGGCACACAAGCGCTCGGCGGTCTGGGCCGTGGGCTACCGCCTGGACCAGCCCGGCACGCACCGGCCACTGGCCATGAGGTGGGACGGGAAGCGCTGGAGCGTGCGCAACCCGCTGCTCAAGGCCGGCGAACGCGGTCTGCTGGCGGGGGTCTCCAACACGGCCGCGGGCGGGACCTGGGCTGCCGGCTCGGTGACCAAGAACGGTTCCGAGCGGCCCTACATCGCCCGCATCGTCAACGGCAGCTGGCGGCGACCGGCCCTGCCCTGGGTCGGCCCCGGGGCGTTGTCGGCCATCGTGGTGCCCTCGGGGACCGACGGCTGGGCCGTGGGCTACCGCATCACCGGGATCGGCGTGCGCCCGCTGGTGCTGCGCTGGAACGGGTCGGGCTGGAAGTCGGTCCCGCCGCCTGACCTCGATGGCGAAGCGCTGCTCTATGACGTGGAGGTCGCCGGCACCAAGGTGAGCGTGACCGGTACGGCCGCACATCCAACCAAGGCCCGACTCTCGCCCATCATGGCCACCTGGACCGGCTCTGGCTGGACGGTGGACCGGCTGGACGCGTTCTTTCGCGATGGCCTCATGAACGCGGTGGACGGCGATCCGCACAAGATCGGCTGGACCGTCGGTCGGGATGTCTGGGCCGGCGTGACCGCCCACGCCTGTGACGCGCCCGCTCCGGGCCGAGCCGCCAGGCAGTCGGTGCGGACCGCGCGCCGCGACGCGATCACCAGCGCCCAGGACACGACCGGTGAGCCCGAGCACCCTGACGAGCCACGACCGGCGCCACGTGTCGACCTGGCGGCGGTACCGCGCGTCCGCATCGCCGCCGCGGGTGGCGTGAAGATCGTCGACCGCGCCGACAAGGCCGGCCTGCCCAGGAACGCCCACTCCTACGGTGCGGTGATCCGCGACTTCGACAAGGACGGGCGCGCGGACATCTTCCTCGGTGGCCACGCCGACGATGCCGCGCTCTACCTCGACCGAGGCGCAGCCTACAAGCGCAAGGCCATCGCCTTCGGCTCCGGTGACCGCCACGGCTGTGCCGCCGCGGACATCGACCGCAGTGGGCTGCCTGACCTCTACTGCAGCTTCGGCGGGGCGCGTGGGCTCAGCGCCAAGGCCAACGAGCTCTGGCTCGATCCGGGTGGACCTGCGCCGAAGCGGGCCGCGGACGTGGCCGGCGCATCCGAGCCACTGGGCCGCGGCCGCGCCACGACCTTCCTCGACTACGACGTCGATGGGCGGCCGGACCTCGTGCTAGGACAGCAGACCAACCGCGTAGACGGTCTGCCCTCGCTCAGCCGCGTGTATCGCTGGGTCGGCGCCGGCAGCCTCGCGCTGGTCAAGGACCCGGGCCTGGCCGCGGCCGTGGGCGCGCGCGCGTTCGATGCGCAGGACTTCGATCGCGACGGCCGGGTGGACCTGCTGATGGTCTCCGACGACCCGCGCGCCTCCGGTCGCACCTCCAGCGTCAAGCTCTACCGCAACACCAAGAGCGGCTTCGTGCCCGCCCATGGCGCCCGCGGCATCCGCTCCATCGGAGAGCGCGACGCCGAGCTGGTTCCGCTCGACGGCGACAAGCGGCCGGACCTGGTGCAGCTCTCGGCCGACCGCATCCGTATCTCGCTCCAGCGCGACGGCCGCTTCAAGACCGTCTACGAGCGCAGCCTGACCAAGGCCGTGGCCGTGGCGGCCGGCGACGCCGATGGCGACGGCGATCGTGACCTCTACATCCTGCGGCAGAAGAACAAGTCCTCGGTCAAGGACCTCATCCTCCTCAACCGTGGGGACGGCCGCTCGTTCAAGGTGGTAGCCGCGCCCAGCCGCGCGGGCGGTACCGCTGACGACGTCTACGCGATCGACCATGACCAGAACGGACTGACCGACTTTCTCGTGCTCAACGGGCGCGGCTCGGCCAAGGGCCCGCTGCAGCTCATCGCCTTCTATCGCTAGCCGGGCGGCGCCTCCGGGCCTGGCTCGCGCCGGTGCCGCCAGAACGCGGTCCCCAAGCCGGCCACGATGAGCACCAGCCCGACGAGCATGGCCGTGGGCACCCCCAGCACGGTCCAGTTCCAGCCGTCGCGGAAGGACTCCAGCACGAGACGCACGCCGCCGTACCAGACCATCCAGAAGGAGGCCAGGTCGCCATCGAGCAGCCGCTCGGTGAAACGGCGGGCGAGGACCAGGGCGATGATGCCGCCGGTGATCGTCAGCGCGGACTCATAGAAGAACAGCGGGTGGAAGCCGGTGGTCTCGCCGGGGTACGCCGCGCAGGAGTACTGGGCCACACGGTGGGCGCAGTCGACGGTGATGCCCCAGGGCAGATCGGTCGGTGGCCCGTACAGCTCCTGGTTGAAGAAGTTGCCCCAGCGCGCGATGCCCTGGGCGAAGAGCGTGCCGGGCACGACCACGTCCAGCGCCCGCCCGATGGGGATGTCCTTGCCGCGTACGTAGATCCAGATGCCCACGGCCGCTCCGATGATGCCGCCGTAGAGCCCCAGGCCGGAGTAGGGCGGGAGCACGATCTTGAGCGGGTCGCTCGCGTAGAGGTCCCACTCGCCGAGCACGTGGTAGAGCCGAGCTCCGACGAGGGCGAAGACGCCCACGATCACGATGGCGTTGGTCACCAGCTCGGGATCGAGGCCCTTGCGCCGGGCCTCCGCCCGGCTGACCAGCAGCATCACGGCGATGGCCACGACGTAGCCGATGCCGTAGAAGCCGAGCGTGAGCGGACCGAGCTCGATGCCCGTGGGCGGGCTGATCTCGATCAAGGCGGGGACAGAGGGGAACACCGCGCGAGGATAGCCGAGTATCAGCCGCGACCACTGTGCCGGCGCTCACGATATGCTCACGGCCATGATCGATGCTTGGGGACTGTGGCTGCTGCTGGTCGGGTTCGCCGTGGGCGTGGCGGTCACGGCCGTGCTGCTGTGGCGCCTGCCGCGGCGCGAAGACGACGTCTCCGACCCGGAGCGCAGGGTGGAGGCTGCCTGGATCGCGGGCACCATCGAGCGCCACGGCGGGATCGCACCCGAGTCACTGGTGGAAGAGGTACTCGACCTGCACCAGGCCTACCTGCGTGCGCCGCACGTGCCCGGCCCACCACGCGGCGCCGTCCCGCCACCGCTGCCGCCGGCACCACCGGTCGCACCACCGGGGCCGCCACCGGCTGGCCCCCCTCCTGGCTACGTCCCACCGCCGGGCTCGGCCGCGCCAACACCGGGCCGCCAGTCGTAGTCCAGCTAGCCCTTCTCGCGGCCCCAGCCAGGGGTATGCAACGGCGGCCCCGCCAGCGAGCCCGCTGGTAGCTGCGCTTCGAGACAGGTCACGCCCTTGGGCCCCACGTCGGCAGCGTGCAGGGTGTTCGTCGGCAGGTCCAGGCGATCGCCGGCGACGAGCGTGACGTCGCGTCCGAGCTCGGGCAGGTGGAAGGCGATCGAGCCGGCCGCCGCCACCAGCACCTTGTCGTAGCTGTGCCGATGCTGGCCGTAGACGTCGAAGGGTCCGTTGCCCCAGGCCTGGGCCTCCAGGCCCTCCCCCGCCAGGCGGGCGCGCAGCTCGGGTTCGCCCATCAGGCCACGGCCACGCCGATGATGCTGCCGACGATGAACGTCACCAGCGCGGTGCCACCACCGATGAAGCACTGGCGCAAGCCGCTGTAGAGCAGACCACGACCGGTGAGCAGGCTCACCAGCGCACCGACGACGAAGAGCGCGACGAGCGCAAGGCCGGCGGAGATGGCGATGGCTGTGGTGCCCGTCAGGAGCAGGAACGGCAGCAAGGGGACGAAGGCACCGAGCGCGAAGGCCGCGAAGGAGTAGCCGGCCGCACCCCAGGGCGAGCCCAGCTCGTCGGGATCCAGGCCCAGCTCTTCGCGGATCTTGGTGTCAAGGGCGGCCTCGGGGTCCTGCATCAGGCGCTTGGAGACCATCTCCGCCTCTTCCTCGGACAGACCCTTGGTGCGGTAGAGCGCGGCTAGTTCCTCCTGCTCCTGCTCGGGCATGAAGCGCAGCTCCTCGCGCTCCAGCTCGATCTGCCGCTCGAACAGCTCCTTCTGGCTCTGCATGCTGATGTACTCGCCCGCGGCCATGCTGAAAGCACCGGCCAGCAGGCCGGCCACGCCGGCGAGCACGATCATCTCGTTGGCGGTGGCGGCGCCGGCGAAACCCATCACCAGCGCGAGGTTGCTGACCAGGCCGTCGTTGATGCCGAAGACCGCCGCCCGCAGCGTGCCGCTGTTGCCGGCCGCTCTGTGCCAGGACTCGTCGCGCAGGGCGATCTCTGCGGCGGCGGCTGCCTCTGCGCTGGAGGGCTCGACACCGGGCATGCCCATGTCGAGACGTTTCCAGATGGCCGCGTGCTCGCGTTCATCGGCGGCGATGGCTTCCATCTCCAGTCCCTCGAGCCCCTCGTAGAGGGTCAGCTCGTCGCCTTCGAGTGCCTTGACCATGCCCGAGACGGCCTTGGTGCCGAACATGCGGGCACAGGCGAGCACGGCCTTGACCCGCCAGCGTGGTGGCTCCATGGCCGGCACTTCCTCGCCACAGGCCTGCACCCGGCAAGCCCACACGAAGGCGTGGCGGCGCTCCCCGCTGGCGATGGCATGGAAGGCGTCGGCGCGGACCGGATCACGCTCCATCTCCGCGAGCGCGTCGTAGAGCTGAACGGCGTCGCGCTCGAGCTTCAGGTTGGCCAAGCAGTGCTGGAGCTCGGCCCGGTCCGACGTGGTCGTGGTCACCCGTCCATCGTATCTGGCCGCGGGCCTCCTAGACTTGACGCATGGACACGCCACCCCTGCGCTATCTCTCCGCGGCCGACGTGGCCGCCGCCATGCCCACCATCGAGGAACGCCTGGCCCTGGCCGAGACGACCATGCTCGCGCTCGTCGACGATGCCCAGCTGCCGCCAAAGATCGGCGTCGACCCCGCGCCGACCGACTCGTTCGCTCACGCCATGCCCGCCTGGATGCGCGGCGCGGCCAGCGATGGCAGTCAGGACCTGCTGGGCATCAAGTGGGTCGTGGGCTTCCCCGGCAATGCCGGCCGCGGCCTGCCGGCCATCACCGCAACGACCGTCCTCAACGATGCCGTCACCGGCCTGCCCACCGCGGTGATGGACGCGGGCGGGGTCACGGCCTACCGCACCGCGGCCGTGAGCGGCGTGGCCATCTCGCGCTGGGGACCGGACGAGCCGGGACCGGTAGCGGTCATCGGAGCGGGCGTGCAGGCGCGTAGCCATCTGCCCATCGTGGCCCAGCTGCTGCCCGGGGCCGCCATACGCCTGTGCGACCGCGAGCGGGACCGGTCGGCGCTACTGGCCCGGGAGATCGAGGCCGGCGACCACGGTCCCCTGGGTGAGGTCGACCTGAGCACCGATCCGGCGGAAGCGGTGGAGGGCGCTGCGCTCGTGCTTACGCTGGTCTCGTTCGGGCCTGACCGGCAATCGATTCCACAGGATGCGTTCCGCGAGGACGCGACGGTCGTGGCAGTCGACTACGACATGTGCGTGCCCGCATCGCTGGCGGCGGACGCGGGCCTCTTCCTCACCGACGATCGCGGCCAGTTCCTGGCCAACCGCACCAAGACGCAGTTCGTCGGCTATCCCGAGCCCGGCGCCATGATCGGCGAGGCCATCGCGGCAGGCACGCCGCGACCGCAGGGCCGGGTGCTCATCTCGCACCTGGGCGTGGGTCTGGCTGACGTCGTCTTCGCCGATGCCATCGTGCGTGCCGCCGCGGCCCGCGACATCGGCACGATCCTCGAGCGCTAGCGTCCCGCGGTAGGCCCTAGGCCGCGGAGGGACCCCCGGGGCCACTCGCGGTCCCGCTGCCGAGGCCCGGGTTGCGGAACTGCTCGGGCGTGATGGCCGCGTCATCGGGCGTGATCGAGCGCGCCTGCAGGACCATGCCACCGAGCGCGAGCACCACCAGCAGGACGACCCCGACCCAGCCCAGCTCCTCGCTGCTGTACACGCCGAGGACGCCGTCGGTCAGCTGGCCATGCGGTACCAGCCCGAGGGCGAGCGCGATGCCGGCGACCGAGAGGCCCGCACCGATGATGGCGGTGCCCACGATGGCCAGCCCCGTAGGCATGTTGAGGAGCAGGAACGCCACGCC
>CAYZDQ010000066.1:6463-8273 GCA_964476955.1 uncultured Anaerolineaceae bacterium | reverse complement strand
ATCGCGACACTTCGACGACAGGCTGGTCGAGTTCGACCACAGGAGGTTGGCCCGAGGAGGTCGGTCTGAAGGATCGCTGGGTAGTGGCCGGCCCGTTGAGGTTGACCGCAGGAGGCAGACGGTGGAGGCCGACGGGCCCGAGGGCGCGCACTGTCGCCGCGCTGGCCTCGCGGACGAACGGCCCAGAATGGACGTCCGAACGGCACAAGCCTACGTGCTTCAAGCAGGTAGACGATGTGCGTCTAGCGTGAGCCCCACGAGGGAGGGGCCTGCGCGCGTGAGGTCGAACACGTAGCGGGGGGGTTACGTCGCTTGGACGCAGAGCTGCTGGCGAGATTGCAGTTCACGCTCACAGCCAGCTATCACTTCATCTTCCCGCCCCTGAGCATGGGGCTGGGACTGATGCTGCTGTTCGTCAGCGGCATGTACCTCCGGACCAAGGATCCCAAGTGGCGTCAGCTGCAGTTCTTCTGGGTCAAGGTCTACGGCATCGTGTTCGCCATGGGCGTCGCCACCGGCGTGGTCATGGAGTTCGAGTTCGGCATGAACTGGTCCGAGTACTCGCGCTTCGTTGGCAACATCTTCGGGTCGCTGCTGGCGGCAGAGGGCGTCTTCGCCTTCTTCCTCGAAGGTGGCTTCCTGGGGCTGATGCTCTTCGGCGGCAACCGCCTGGGGCCCAGGATGTGGTTCCTGGCCAGTCTCATGGTCGTCCTAGGCGCCCACTTCAGTGCCCTCTGGATCACCATGGCCAACTCCTGGATGCAGACGCCGCAGGGCTACGAGATCCAGGTGTTGCCCGAGCCTGCCCGAGCGGTCATGACCGACTTCTGGGAAGTCGTCTTCACACCCTCGTTCATGCCGCGGATCATGCACGTCTTCTTCGCCAGCTGGACCGCCGGTGCGGCCTTCATGGCCAGCGTGGGCGCCTGGTACATCCTGCGCAAGCCGCAGTTCGCCGAGCTGGGCAAGGCCTGCCTGGCCATCGCGCTGCCGTTGTTCATCGTCTTCTCGGTGGCCAACGGCTTCATCTTCGGCCCGGAGTCAGCCCAGAGCGTGGCCGAGAACCAGCCCTCGAAGCTGGCCGCCATGGAGGGTGTCTGGGAGACCGAGGAGAACGCAGCCGCCTATCTGTTCGGGTGGGTCGATGAGAGCTCCGGCGAGACCATCGGCCTTGCCATCCCCGGCCTGCTGAGCTTCCTCAGCGGGGCCGACACCGTCACTGGCATCAACGACTTCGAGACCCCGCCCACCGTGATCAACCTGACGTTCCAGTCGTACCACCTGATGGTGGCGTTGGGCATGGCCATCATCCCCTTCGCGCTGTTGGCTGCGGGGTTGTGGTTCTGGAAGCGGAAGCTGCTCGACCACCGCTGGGCGCTATGGATCGTGGTGTCCTCGGTGTTCGTGGCGATCACCGTCATCATCATGGGCTGGTGGGTGGCCGAGTTCGGTCGCCAGCCGTGGATCGTCTACGGACTGATGCTCACCGCCGACGGGACGTCCCCGGTCGTGGAGGCCTGGGAGATCGTGACCTCGATCGGTGGCTTCGTGCTCATCTACATCCTGTTGCTGGTGCTCTTCCTGTACCTGCTCAACAGGAAGATCCAGCGCGGCCCGGCGACCCTCGAGGAAGTCGAGTCCACGCCCGTCGACGCACTGCCTGACACGCTTCGGGGCATCTTCTCGGCCCGTGGCAGTGGCGAAGAGAGGATGACCCGATGATCCTCAACGAGATCTGGTTCGTCCTCTTCATCGTCATCCTCGGCGGCTACCTCATCCGGCTGGCCTTGAAGCCGTGGATGCACATCCT
>CAYZDQ010000066.1:0-6453 GCA_964476955.1 uncultured Anaerolineaceae bacterium | reverse complement strand
ATCCTGGACGGCTTCGACATGGGCGTGGGCATCCTGCACATGGTCGTGGCTCGCAACGACGCGGAACGGCGCACGCTGCTCAACAGCATCGGCCCGGTCTGGGACGGCAACGAGGTCTGGCTCATCCTCGGCGGTGGCGTGCTCTTCGCCATCTTCCCGTTCGCCTACGCCTCGCTCTTCAGCGGCCTGTACCTCGCGTTCATGCTGGTGCTGGTCGTACTCATCTTCCGGACCGTGACGTTCGAGTTCCGCTCGCAGCGGACGAACGCCACCTGGCGCACGATCTGGGACTGGTCCTTCAGCCTCTCCTCGCTGCTGCTGGCGCTGCTGCTGGGCGTGGCCTTCGGGGCCGTCATCAGTGGCGTGCCGCTGGGCGCGGACCAGGAGATCCGCACGGACCTCCTCGAGTTGCTGACCCCATTCAACCTGTTGGTCGGCGTGGCCACCGTGGCCATGTTCGCGATGCATGGGGCGCTGTTCCTGATGATGAAGACCGGCGACGAGCTGCAGGCACGCGTGAGGCGCTATCTGCCCTACCTGATGGCTGCCTTCGTGGTCATCAACACGCTCGTGGTGATGGCTGCGGTGGCTCTGAGCCTGCCCTTCACCGACCGCTACCTGGACCAGCTCTGGCCGGTGATCTTCCCGGCCGCGGCACTCGGCGCCATGGCCGCGGTCTGGTACTTCGTGCAGCAGGCGCGCTTCTTCTTCGCCTTCATCTCCTCGTCGGTGATGATCCTGCTGTTGTTGGTGGCGGGCGGTATCGGCATGCACCCGAACCTGCTCATCTCCAGCATCGACCAGGCCTACAACCTGACCATCTTCAACGCGGCCTCCGAGGAGCCGACGCTGATCGTGGCCCTGATCATCGCCCTCATCGGGATGCCGTTCGTGCTGCTATACACGGCGGGTGTCTACTACATCTTCCGGGGCAAGGTCAGCGTCGACAGCACGAGCTACTAGTCGCGATGGTCGCAGCCCCGTGAGCGGGCTCGGCCGCGCATGATCGGAACACGAGCCGCCGGCCACTCACCCGAGCGCCGGCTGCTCCGCTACGACCGCAGCGCCCGCCGCTGGATGGCCGTGGCCGTCATCACCGGCGTGGGCGCCTCCATGGCGCTGGTGGCGCAGCTCATCGCCATCGCCCTGGCGGTGGCCGGTGTCTTCCTCGAAGAGCAGACGCTCGATGACGTCCTGCCCCTGCTGGCGATCGGCCTGGGGCTGCTCATCCTGCGCACCGCGCTGGGTATCAGCGGGGAGTTGGCTGCACGCCGCTCGGCCCACCACCTCGTGGGCACGCTACGCGAGGACCTGACCGGGCAGATCCTGCGCCTGGGGCCGACCTGGACCAGCCGCGAGCGCAGCGGCGAGATCAGCGGCGTGCTGATAGGCGGGCTCGAAGCCATCGAGGAGTACGTCACCCAGTTCGTGCCCACGCGCTGGCTGGCCATGGTCGTGCCGCTGCTGGTGCTCGTGCTGGTGCTGCTGCTGGACCCGCCCTCGGTGCTGGTGCTGCTCTTCACCGGGCCGCTGCTGCTGATGCTGCTGGTGGTCATCGGCGGCCGCACGCGCGCGGTCAGCGAGCGGCGCTTCATGGAGATGCGCACGCTCAGTGCCTTCTTCCTCGACATCCTGCGCGGGATCGCCACGCTCAAGATCTTCGGTCGTAGTCGGGAGCAGGCGCACAACCTCGAGCGGGTCAGCCGCGGCTACGGCGACGCCACCATGGACGTGCTGCGGACCGCCTTCCAGACGAGCCTCGTGCTCGAGTGGGGAGCCACCATCGCCATCGCCCTCGTGGCGGTCGAGATCGGCCTGCGACTGCTCGACGGCGGCATCCCCTTCGAGCGTGCCCTCGCGGTGCTCCTCATCACGCCGGAGTTCTTCCTGCCGCTGCGCGCGCTGGCCGTACGCTTCCACGTAGGCACGGCGGGCCGGGCAGTGATCGGCCGCACCTTCGAGATCCTCGACACGCCCGTGCCGCACGCCGCCTCCGACGAGGGGGACGACCGGACCGGAGTGCCGGCGAGCACGGACCTGGCGCCACCGATCGTGACGGACCCACCGGGGATCGCCTTCGAAGGGGTCGTCTTGCGCTATCCCGGACGCGAGGTGCCAGCGCTCGACGGGGCCGACCTGGTGCTGGCCCCGGGCGGGACCGTGGCGCTGGTGGGGGCCAGCGGGGCCGGCAAGTCGACCATGGCCAGCACGCTTCTGCGCTTCGTCGAGCCTGATGCCGGGCGGGTGACGGTGGACGATGCGCCGCTCGGTGAGCTCGACCTGCACGGCTGGCGTACCTCGGTAGCGTGGGTGCCGCAACGGCCACACCTGTTCGACGGCTCGGTCAGGGACAACATCCGCATGGGCCGTCCCGGCGCTACAGATGCGCAGGTGGCCGCCGCTGCGCGAGCCGCCAACGTGACCGAGTTCATCGAACGGCTGCCACGCGGACTCGATACACCCGTGGGCGAGGCCGGGACCCGACTGTCCGGCGGGCAGCGCCAGCGCGTGGCCATCGCCCGCGCCTTCCTGCGCGATGCGCCCCTGCTCATCCTCGACGAGGCCACCAGCCACCAGGACGAGGCCAGCGAGGTGGCCATCGCCGACGCGCTCGAGCGGCTGTTCGTGGGTCGCACCGTGCTGATCGTGGCCCATCGGCTGCGGCTGGCGCAGCGCGCGGACCGAGTGGCCGTGCTCGACGGTGGACGCGTGGTGCAGATCGGGACGCCGGCCGAGCTGCTGGCAGCGGACGGACCCTACCGGCGGCTGTTCGACGACCAGGGCGAGCTCATCGCGAACGAGGAGGAGCCGGCATGAGCGACATCCGCCGGCTGCTGCGCCTGGTCCTGCCGCACTGGCCCTGGCTGGCCGCGGGCATGCTCTTCGGGATCATCGCGGTCGGCGCCAACGTTGCCCTCATGGGCCTGTCGGCGTACCTCATCAGCAAGGCCGCGATCGCCACCGGTGTGGCCGAACTGGCGCTGGCAGTGACCGCGGTGCGGGTCCTGGCCATGTCCCGTGCGGGCTTCCGCTACCTCGAGCGCTACACCACCCACCGAGCCATGTTCCGCATCCTCTCCACCGTGCGCGTGTGGTTCTATCGAGCAGTCGAGCCGCTGGCGCCGGCGCGACTGGTCCACGCTCGCAGCGGCGACCTGCTCACACGCTCGGTCAACGACGTCGACGCTCTCGAAGGCTTCTACATCAAGGTGCTCGTGCCGCCGATCGTGGCCGTCGTGGCCGTCGCCGGCGTGAGCGTCATCTACGGGATCTTCGACCTCGCGATCGGCCTCGCGCTGGCGTTCTTCCTCGTGCTCACTGGGGTGGTCCTACCGCTCGTCTCGCGCTGGCTCTCGGCCGCCCCTGCGTCGTCGGTGGCCACGATCCGCGGCGATGTGGGGGCGATGCTCGTCGATGAGGTACAGGGTGTGGCCGACCTGGTGGCGCTCGATGCCGCGGCCGACCATCGGCGTCGTCTGCTCGAGCGAGCAACGGAGTTGGACGCGGCCCGCGGGCGGCTGGGTGCTATCGAGAGTGTCTCCAACGCGCTCTCCGGGCTGTTCGCCTCGCTCTCCGGGCTGGTCATCCTGGTGCTTGCCATCCCGCTGGTGACCACGGGCGAGCTGGAGGGCGTGTTCCTGGCCGCCCTGCCGCTGGCCGCCATCGCGGCCTTCGAGGCGGTCCAGCCGCTGTCCCGTTCGCTCCAGCTCTACGACTCGACCAGGACCTCGGCACGACGGCTGTTCGAGCTCATCGATGATGAGCCAGCGGTGGTCGACCCAGATCTGCCCTCCGATCCTCCGGTGAGGCACGAGCTCGTGGTCGAAGGGCTCACCTTCCGCTACGAAGAGACTGAACCGTGGGTACTGCGCGAGCTGGACCTCACGGTCGGGGCAGGGGAGCGGGTGGCCCTGGTGGGGCCGTCCGGTTGCGGCAAGTCGACGCTGGCCTCGCTGCTACTGCGCTTCTGGGACTACGAGACCGGCAGCATCCGCATCGGTGGGACAGAGCTGCACGAGCTGGAGCAGGAGGATGCCCGTGCACTGCTGAGCGTGGTGCCGCAGGACGTCCATCTCTTCAACGCCACGATCGAGGACAACCTGCAGGTGGCCGACGCGCACGCCACGCGCGAGGACCTGGACCGCGCTTGTGCCATCGCGCGGCTCGATGCCTTCATCGCCTCGCTGCCGGATGGCTACGACACCGTCGTGGGTGAGGACGGCCTGCTGCTATCCGGTGGCGAGCGGCGCCGGCTGGCGATCGCGCGCGCAGTGCTGAAGGACACGCCGGTCGTGATCCTCGACGAGGTCACCGCCGACCTCGACAGCACCACCGAGGCGGCGCTGTGGTCAACGCTCGGTCCGTGGCTGGACGGTCGGACGGTGCTGGTCATCTCGCACCGCCCGACCATCGGCGCCTACGTCGACCGCGTCGTCGAGCTGGGCGCGCCTCAGTCGTAGAAGTCGCGAACCTCGGGCGCGGGCGGCAGCACAGCGTCCACGATCACACCTTCGACGTCCCATCCGCCTCCGTTGCGCGTGATGCCCATGATGGTGATCAGGCCCTCGTAGGCGTCCTCGCCGTCGAAGACGGCCGTCCAGGTCATCGGATCCAGCTCGCCGGAGCGCTTGACCGACTGGATCGATGGACGCTGTTGCCACGCTCCATCCTCGCCCTCGATGCGGAAGTAGCCGTTCCAGATCTCCACGCCGAGGAAGCTGTCTCCGTTGGCGACCAGGCTGAGCTCGCCTTCGAGCCTCGGGTCGCCGGCTTCATGGATGAACGGCGTCCAGCGGAAGCCGCGCTGGGCGAGCCAGCCGTTTCCGATGGCCTCCGCCGTCCCGCCCGTGGTGCCCCCGAACCCCCAACGGCCTTCGAACTCGACGGGCTTCGCGCGCTCGTCCGCGGCCGCTGGGATGACCGGCACTTGTGGCATCGGCTGGAACTGGCTTGCGATCAGCACGCCGCCGGACAGGGCGACGATCGCAGTCGCAGTGAGCAACTTGGCTGTACTGAACATGGACATGAACCTCCACCTGGGGGACTTGGTCGTGACCGAACTAGAGGATCCAGGCGCCTAGCGCGGTCGTGCCCACCACGGCGAAGCCGAGGACCATCTGGCGCACGCCCAGGATCTTGGCCGGCCGTGGCGGACGGGCGAGCGTGACCCGCTGGATGAGCACGAGGCCGACGATGGCCAGACCGCCGAGCAGGAGGCTCGGCTCGAGCACGACTGCAAACGCTGCGACCGCCAGCGCCGCGAGGTCGCCGGCCAGACCCAGCGCCAGCTGAGGCTCCTGACCGTGGATGCGCTGGACCTGGGCGCGGACATGCGGGATCGACGACAGGATGCGGGCGGACAGGATCAGCCAGGCCCCGATCGCCAGCGGCCACGCAGCTCCACCGGCCAGTGCGCCCATGGCAGCCACGCTGGCTACGGCCACCGAGCCTACGATCTCGGCGATGACGTGTCGGCTCAGCGAGCGAGCGTCGAACCAGAGCGCCAGCGCAAAAAGGGGCACAGCGATCAGACCCGGGAGCCACCACAGCGGCTCGACCGCCAACCACGCGGCAGCCAGCATCGAAACCACGACCGCGCCGACCTCCACGACCGCGACGCGGACGGCCAGCCGAGTCCGCGCCGCGCTGGCACCTGAGCGTGGCCGATCGCCTGGACGGCGACGCCCGATGAGCACGAGCCGAAGCGGCGTCCGCGCCAGGAAGGCAGCTAGCGCGGCCACGCCCAGCAGCAGTGCCGCCACGCTCGGTGCCAGCAACAGGCCGAGGATGCCCGGTTCGAGGGTCAGCCCCCAGCCGCCGTGCTCGGCCGGCATGGCCACGGAGCGAAGTGTCGGTCGGCGGCTGGGCGCAGTCATCAGACCGAGCATAGCCACGCGCGCCGCGGGCGTTCGGCGAGGATCTCTCCCGCGGCTATCGATACTGAATCTCGCTAAGATGGTCGGAGATGACCACCTCCGACCCCCTTGTCGACGCCCTCGGCGCCGCCGGCTACCGGCTCACCGAGCCTCGTCGTGTCGTGGCCGAGCTCGTCGCAGGTCGCTCGGGCCACTTCACCGCCAACGACCTCATCGCTGATGCCCAGGAGCAGGAGCTGGGCATCGGGCGGGCCACCATCTTCCGTGCGCTCGACCTCTTCACCGAGCTGGACGTGCTTGAGCGCATCGATCTGCCCACCGGCGACCACGCCTACGTCCCGTGCCTCCCGACCCACCATCACCACCACGTCATCTGCCAGCGCTGCGGCAAGGTGACCGAGGTGGAGGACCTTGGTCTGGGAGATGCCCTCGGCGCCATGGAGCGCACCAGTGGCTGGCGGGTTGAGCGACACCGCCTCGAGCTCTACGGCTGCTGCCCCGATTGCCACACGATGGACCGATGACCGCCCCGATCGACCCGGTCGCTCGTTGGGACGAGCGCTATTCCGAGCGCGAC
>CAYZDQ010000065.1:2368-8380 GCA_964476955.1 uncultured Anaerolineaceae bacterium | reverse complement strand
ATCGCGCCGCACGCTACCTCAAGATCGCCACCGTTCTTCGCGCCCACGGCGAGGCCGGCATCTCCGCCCAGGCCCTGGCCGACCAGATCGGCGTGTCCAAGCGCACGATCTACCGGGATCTCGATGGCATGGACCTCGATGGCGGCCTGCCCATCTGGAACGAGAAGGGCAAGTACGGGCTCGACGACGACGCCTTCCTGCCGCCGCTGGCGCTGACGTTGCACGAGGCGATGGCCTTCTTCCTCGCGGCCCGACTGCTGACCAAGGCCACCGACGAGCTCGACACCGAAATCATCGGTGTCTTCGTGAAACTGTCGCAGGTGCTGCCGCCGGTCATCGCCGAGCAACTCCACGAGACCGCTGATGCCTTCGCCGATACACCACCTGACGAGGACTTCACGCGCGTGCTGCGGGGACTGACGGTGGCCTTGGCCGAGCGGCGCGTGGTGGAGCTGCAATACGAATCGGGCGTGTACGACGCCAGCCGGCCGGTGCGCCGGGTGCGCCTGCACCCCTACGCCATCGAGCCGTCGGCGGTCACACGCGCGTTGTACGTCATCGGCTGGGACGAGGAGCGCGAGGCCCGACGTACCTTCAAGGTCGAGCGCATCCAGTCGGTCTCGGTCACGCCCGAAACGTTCGAGTCACCGGGACAGTCGGTAGCGTCGGAGATGCTCGCGGCCTGGGACGTCATCAGCGATGACACGCCGGCCGAGGTCGTCATCCGCTTCGACCCCGCGGTCTCGCAGCGTGTGCACGAGACCCGCTGGCACGCCAGCCAGGTGGAGGAGCTGGAGGATGACGGCTCGCTGCTGTGGCGGGCCCGCGTTTCGGGCCTGCTCGAGATCCGCTCGTGGATCCTGGGCTGGGGTCCTGACGCAGAGGTGCTGGAGCCACCCGAGCTGCGCGAGTGGGTCGCCACCCAACACGCCGCTGCCGCGGCTCGCTACAGCTAGCCCCCAGGGCAGGAGGCAGAGGTGGGGAGCGGTACCCAGGTCGTGCTCGGCGCCGGCGGAGGCGTGGGGGGCGCTCCTGAGCCCGCGTCATCCACACGGGGCTGACCCGACGCTCCTGAGCCGGCGCCATCCCCATGGGGCTGACCCGACGCTCCAGGACACGGGAACTGCTTGCTTCGACGCTCTTGAAGACCCGGCGGGATGGCACGTATCACCTGAGCGAGGTCCGAGTCCCCTGGGGCTGGAACCGCGATCAAGAGGCATGGTGCGGGGCATCGGAGCGTCCGGTGAGTCCCCGCAGGATGTGACGGCGTTGTGGCCTGCCCACCACCGAGCAGGGCCGGCGCCGAAGCCACGAACCACGGCCACGAACCACGGCCACATGAAGACCCCCGGCCTCGTCGACCGGGGGTCTTGCTGTTGCTCAGGGTCGGCGCGCGAAGCGCCCGAGCGATCTCGGGGCTAGAGCTCCTTGACCGCCACGATGAGGTTCTCCAGGCCGGCCTTCGCATCAGAGAAGAGCATGCCTGTCTTGGGATCGGTGTAGAGGCTGTTGTCGATGCCGGCATAGCCGCGGCCCATCGAACGCTTGATGACGACGATGGACTTGGCGTGGTCGACGTCGAGGATGGGCATGCCGTAGATGGGCGAAGCCGGGTCGGTCCGAGCGATCGGGTTGGTGACGTCGTTGGCACCGATGACCAGGGCCACGTCACAGCGGTTGAACTCGGGGTTGACGTCCTCCATCTCCTTGAGCTGCGGGTAGGGCACGCTGGCCTCGGCCAGCAGCACGTTCATGTGACCCGGCATTCGACCGGCCACGGGATGGATGGCGTAGACGACCTTGACACCGCGCTCCTCGAGGATGTCGCCCAGCTCACGGCACGCATGTTGCGCCTGCGCTACTGCCAGGCCGTAGCCCGGCACGACGATCACGCTCTCGGCGTAGGCCAGCTGGATGGCGGCGTCGTCGACACCGACCTCGCGGACCGTGCCACCGGACGCGGATGGATCGGCCTGGGTGCCCTCACCGCCACCGAAGCCACCGACCATGATGTTCAGCAACGAACGGTTCATAGCGTCGGCCATGAGCTTGGTGAGGATGCCGCCGGCCGCACCGACGAGGGCGCCGGCGATGATGAGCAGCGGGGACTCGAGCACGAAGCCGGACATCGCCGCGGCGGTACCGGTGAAGCTGTTGAGCAGGCTGATGACGACCGGCATGTCGGCGCCGCCGATGGGCAGCACCATGGTCACGCCGAAGGTCAGCGAGGCCGCCAGCAGCACCAGCAGCACCACGGTCTTGACTTCCGAGGTCAGCTCCAGCACCGGGTCGGAACCGGCGCCGAGCACCAGCAGGATCGTGGTGATGAGCGCCACGATGCCCAGACCGATGGTGGTGAAGACGCCACCGGGAACGGAGATGGGCTGGCCGGAGATCAGGCCCTGGAGCTTGCCCGAGGCGATGATCGAGCCGGTGAAGGTGACCGAGCCGATGAGCACGCCGAGGATCACGAAGATCGTCGTCGAGATGGTCTCGTCGGGGCCACCCACGATGTGCAGGTAGTCGAAGATCGCGACGATGGCCGCCGCGCCGCCGCCGACCGCGTTGAAGAGCGAGACGAGCTGCGGCATCGCGGTCATGGCCACGCGCAGGGCCAGGAACAGGCCCACGGCGCCACCGATCATGAAGCCCGCGACGATGATGACCAGCGCCTCGGTGGTCATGCCACCGACCGCGCAGGACTCCGCGTGGCAGTCACGCAGGATCAGGTAGACGAAGGTGGCGATCACGGCCACGGTCATGCCGCCGGCCGAGATGAGGTTGCCGTTCCGCGCGGTGGCGGGGCTGTTCATGAAGTGCAGGCCGATGACGAAACTGCCGGCGGCCAGGGCACCGATGAGGATGAAGAGCGTGCTAAGTGTTGCCTGATCCACCCTTAGGCCTCCTCACCGTCAGCCTTGGGGGCAGTGGGCTTCTTCCTGAACATCTGCAACATGCGGTCGGTGACCACATAGCCGCCGACGACGTTCATGGCGCCGAAGGCGACCGCGATGAAGGCCAGGATGTAGCCGAGCAGGTCCTCAGCGGTGGCTGCGATGATCATGCCGCCGATGAGCACGATGCCGTGGATGGAGTTGGCACCGGACATGAGCGGGGTGTGCAGGGTCGCGGGGACCTTGCTGATGACCTCGAAGCCGACGAGGACCGCGAGGATGAAGATGACCAGCGAGCCAAGAAGGCTGATCTCACCGCTCATGCGGCACCCCCTTCCGAGAGCAGCTTGGCGGTGGCCTCATGCACGACCTCCCCGTCGTGCGTGATGACCGTGCCTTCGGTGATCTCTTCCTCGAAGTCGAACGTCATCTCCCCGTCCTTGATGAAGTGCGTCAGCAGCGCGCTGATGTTGCGGGCGTAGAAGCCGCTGGCGCCGCCCGGCATGGTGGCTGGCAGGTTGGTCGGCGCGATGATGGTGACGCCGTTGTCGGTCACGGTCGTGTCGTCAGGCACGGACAGCTCGACGTTGCCGCCGAGCGCGCTGGCGGCCATGTCCACGATGACCGAACCCGACTTCATGGCCCGCACCGTGTCGGCGGTGACCAGCAGCGGTGGGCGGCGACCCGGGACCTGGGCCGTGGTGATGACCACGTCCATGGAGCTGATGTGCTTGCTGAGCTCAGCCTGCTGGGCGGCCTTCTCCTCGTCGGTCAGCTCGCGAGCGTAGCCGCCCTCTCCGGTGGCGTCGGCCACCGACTCGAGCTTGAGGAACTGGGCGCCCAGTGACTCGGACTGCTCCTTCGTCTCGCTGCGCACGTCGTAGGCCTTGACCACTGCGCCCAGGCGCTTGGCCGTGGCGATGGCCTGCAGGCCGGCGACACCGACACCGAGGATGAGCACGTTGGCCGGCTTGGCCGTGCCCGCGGCCGTCGTGAGCAGCGGGAAGTAGCGCCCGTAGGCGTCAGCGGCCATGACCACGGCCTTGTAGCCGCCGACATTGGCCTGGCTCGAAAGCGCGTCCATCGTCTGGGCGCGCGAGAGTGTTCGCGGAAGCGTATCGAGACTGACCGCGGTGACGCCGGCAGCGGCCAGCGCTTGTGCGTTCTGCGGGTCGATCAGCGGCTGCAGCAGGCCCATGACGACCTGGCCGGAGCGCAACTTTCCGACTTCCTCCGGCGTGGGCTTCTGCACGCGCAGAACCACGTCGGCCTCAGCGTAGAGCGCGTCTTCCGCGACGACCTTGGCTCCGGCCGCGGTGAAGTCCGCGTCCGGGATCGAAGCGCCGTCTCCGGCGCCCGATTGGATCAGGACCTCGTGACCGGCGCCCGTCAGCTTCCCGACGGCCTCCGGCACGAGGGCGACGCGCCGCTCGTTGGGCGCAGTCTCCTTTACGGTGGCAACCTTCATCCAGGATCCCCGAGTGACATGAGTGATGGGTGGCGCGCGACGGCACGACGGCCGGGCACCGATGGTGCCAAGTGTAATCGGAAATCCCGACCTCTGGCCTGCCACCGGTCACGACTTGGACGTGACCACACGCCCAAGGCGCCCTTCCCGGGGCTAGGCAGCAGCCTTGCGGCGATCCGCGAGCGCAGCGAGGAAGAGCGAGACCGGCCGGTAGACCACGTGTGCGAACTTCGTGAACGGCACCAGCAGCACCAACTCCATGGCGATGCCCACGTGGACGAGGAACAGGACGTAGCCCCACATCGGCGCCTGCGGCAGGTACAGCGCGAGTTCGATGACGAAGCCGGTCAGGCCCGCCAGCCACAGCAGCCACAGGAACATCCAGTCCGGCGTGAACGAGCGGCGCACCGTGCGTGCCTCGCGGCGGTAGCGCCGGAGGGTGAGCATGGTCACGCCGTACATCATCGACAGGCCCGCGACCGTGCCCAGCAAGCGCACCGGGTACCATAGCGGCACCGGCTCGCCGGTCTCGCGCAGGCCCACGATCTCCAGGCCGAAGTCGAGCGTGGTCGCAAGCAACAAGCCCAGGAAGCCGAACATGGCGGCCGCGTGCGTGACCCACGTGCGGCGGTACCAGGGCAACGCCGCTTCCTCGCTCTCGCAGTCCTCGCAGTAGCGCTTCTGTCCTAGCGACTCGATCGCCACTAACGACCACAGCGCCGAGCCGACGGCCCGCAAGCCCTCACGGTTGCCCAACGCGCGCCAGGCGATACCGCTGGCCGGGACCGTCCGACCGATCATCGTCAGCACCCCGGCCAGGCCGGCGACGAAGACGAGGATCATGGCCACGATGCCCATGTCGTGGACGAGGCCGGCCGGGATCCACTCGAAGAAGGCCATCTCACCCGTGGGCGCAGGCCCGGCCCGGTTGACGAACATGAAGACGGCCAGGAAGACGGCAAAGGCCACTGCCGCGATCGTGCCCAGCAGCGGCTGCAAGAAGAGGAAGCGCGCGATACGCGTGCGGTCGTAGGAGGCGGTGGCGTAGCGCCGCGAGGCGGCCATGAACTCGGAAGGCTCGGCCTGGCGCGGACAGGTCTCGGAGCATTCGCCGCAGGCGTAGCGGGTCCACAGCTCCTTCGAGGCGAGCAGCTCGTCGTTCATGCCCACCTGGGCGTAGCGGATGATACGGCGCGGACCGGCGAGGTCACCGTCGGGCCCGACGAGCGGGCTGCATCACTGTCGGCGGCGCAGTCGTCCTCGTCAGCCGCTGGTGCGATCTCAATCCGGGAGCGGCGAAGGTGACCTGATGAGCATGAGGAAGGACCCCCGCCAAGGGGGCCGACGAAAAGGGATCGGCTGGGCCGTCGCCCTGATGTGCGGCCCAGCCGATCGATGCTACGAAAGTGTTCGCGGCCCTCCGTCAGGACCGACCGCGACCCTCCTGTGCGTTGTCGGCCCGGCCATCGGCGTTGGCGGCGTTGGCCTCGCGAGCGGCCTTGGCGGCCTGGCCCTTCGACCAGCCTTCGAAGCCAGGGTGGCTCTCGCCGACCACGGCGGGGCCACCGGCCTTGCCGTCCGCGTTCCCGCGACCCGCGGCCTTGGCGGCCTGGCCCTTCGACCAGCCTTCGAAGCCAGGGTGGCTCTCGC
>CAYZDQ010000065.1:0-2268 GCA_964476955.1 uncultured Anaerolineaceae bacterium | reverse complement strand
CGACCACGGCCGGGCCGCTGGCCCACGGTGGCATGGGCCCCGTCCACACGGGCACAGCATCGATGCTCATGACCAGGAAGGGCGCATCAGCGGCCGCATGCTCCTTGGCCACGTCGGCCGCCTGCTCGGCGACACCCTCGCCCTGATAGCCCTCGACCGTGATCTCCTGGTCGACGAGCGCTTCGAAGGGGTTGGCCTCACCCCAGAACCACGGCGGCCCCACCAGGCTCAGCCTGGCCTGTGAACCGTCGGCAAGCTCAAGGTAGTAGTCGGTGACACCGTCGCCATCGACGACTGCCATCAGGGTACCGGTGAGTGAATCGGTGGCTCCCTCGTCCGGCTGAGCCAAGGCGGCACCGGACGTTCCGGCCAGCGCGAGCGCCACAGCGAGCGACGCCGCTAGCAATGTCTTCCTGTCCATCAAATCACTCCTATTTCCTGACCCTTTCGATCACGCCGCAGGCAGGAAGCGCTTCAGGGTGGTCGCGCTACATCTATCGCTCGCTCGGATGCTACATCCATTCACTCGGATGGTACGTCTCGCCATCGCTGGCTACCGCCCGGTAGGTCCGGACGGTCCCCGCTGGCCCATTGGTGCCTGCCGCCGGGCATGGAGAGGGATCGAGGGCGACGTTCATGGCTACCCGCCGGCGATCGTGTCCGTCGTCGTCCCGTTCGCCGTGTCGTAGACGGCCTCGGCCCTGGCGTTGAACTTGGGCCCGTAGATGGCCTCGCCGCCCCGGTAACGGTAGGAGTTGTTGGACGTCTGGGTGCCGCTACCCGAGCCCTCGTCGAAGCCCGAGAACATCGGGCCTCCCGAGGCACCACCGGTCATATCGCACGCCAGGCCGTACGTCTTGTTGTCGTTCCCGGGGTCGTAGAACACGGGGCCGGCGCAATAGACCAGCCTGTTGCCCTTGTACTTCTTGGCCGCGGGATAGCCGAAGTCGTACACCCACGTCCCTTCCGCGACGCTGCTGAAGCTGATCGGGAACGAGCCGACGGTCGCATCCAGCTGCTTGTTCTGGGCGCTCTTGCCGCCGTCCCCCACGACCGCGAAGGCAAAGTCATGCCGCGTGGCCGCGTCGTTGAACGTCTCCTGGCTCGCGAAGCCCTCGTGTACCACCAGTGCGGTCGCCGTCCAGCAGCCGTACCTGGTGTCGTCGCATGTCCGCGTGGGCGCTGACTGGTAGTCCGGGATGAAGAGCCACTTCGTCGCGAAGACGTCATCCCGCTCGTCGTAGGCACAGTGCGCCGCGGTGAGGACGAGCGAATACCCGGGTCGGCCGTCGCGGGTGACGGAACCCGAGCACGTATACAGCGTGCCGTCCAGCTCGAAGAACACCTTGCCCACGGCCTTGCGGACCTTGCCCTCCTTGGTCCAGGACGCTCCGGTGACCGTGGCATCACCACTGTCACCGCCATCATCATCGCCGCCACCGGGGCCGCCGGGCCCACCGGCCCAGTCCGGCTTGGCTGCTGGCTCGAAGCCCCTCGCGGAACGCACGAAGTCACGCGGGATGGCGGCACGCATCTTGGCAGGAGTCCAGAACCGGACGATGCGCTCGTGCTCGGCCTTGGCTCCGCCGCCTGCCGCGGCGGGTGACGCCAGCGTCGGTGTCACGATGAGCGCGAGAGCGATGAGGCTCGCGAAGACCCGACGGGCGGATACAGCATGCTGGTCATTCATGTGACGACCCCCTGCTCCAAGTGATGTCGGCCTGACGTACGGATTCTAGGCCCTCATGGCGATCATCGGAACCACGCTATCGAGCGACATCACCAGATGATGGTGCCCGCAGGCACAACGGTCGGGAGATCCCGAGGTCACCTTCTCGGGCCAGGTGATATCCGACGGCGCGAGGTGGCGGGGCCTTCTAGTCGCCCGCGCCTCCCTCGTGGACCACGAGGATGCCAAGTGGCCGCTCGGGACCTGGTCGTCATCGGCGTGCCCACATCGACAGGATCGTGGCCTGGGCAACTCCCAGTCGCGTGCACAGGTGGGCGATGGTGAGGTGCGCAGGAAAACAGCGGGATGGCCGCCGGTGCGGGGCACTCTCGACGCGGGGCGAACAGGACTGCCTCTTCCATAGCCCCGCCGAGCACGCCGAGGATGCCGCCGAGGCAAGACGCCACTGACGAGAAGGGCCCCACGGGGCGTGTTGTGGGGTCGCGCGTCTGGGCCTATGCACGACGTCCTCATCGTGTGGGTCCAGCTCGCGCCGAGCCGACGGGCAGTGTCGACGGAGCACGCCGACGCACTCACCG
>CAYZDQ010000064.1:0-8454 GCA_964476955.1 uncultured Anaerolineaceae bacterium | reverse complement strand
TCCCACGCCACGCCAGACCTGTCGCCGCAATCACCTTCGCGGACTCGGTGATGGGGTAGGCTCGGGAGCATGAGCCAACCCGCTGTCGACGTCCGTGGCGTCTCGAAGCGCTACGGAGAGATCGACGTCGTCAGCGATCTCTCCTTCGACGTCCACCCTGGAGAGGTGCTCGGGTTCCTCGGCCCCAACGGCTCGGGCAAGACCACCACCATGCGCATGATCCTCGACATCGTGCGTCCGCTTCGCGGCCAGATCGAGGTCTTCGGTCAGCCGCCGGGCGTCGAGCACCAGGAGCGCGTGGGCTACCTGCCGGAGGATCGCGGGCTCTATCGCGACGTCAAGATCATCGACACCCTGACCTACTTCGGCGCGCTGCGGGGCATGTCGCAGAAGGTCGCCCACGACAAGGCCATGGCCCTGCTGGTGGAGATGGAGCTGGCGGATGCTGCCGAGAAGAAGGCAGCCGAACTCTCGCGCGGCATGCACCAGAAGGCCCAGCTCATCGCGACCATCCTCAACGACCCCGAGCTGCTCATCATCGACGAGCCGTTCCAGGGCCTGGACCCGGTCAATGCCGACATGCTCAAGGGTGTGGTCCGCGACCAGAAGGAGCGCGGCGCGGCGGTGATCATGAGCACGCACGACATGGGTGATGCGCAGACGCTGTGCGACCGCATCCTGCTCATCGACAAGGGCCACCGGCTGCTGTACGGCACGGTCAACCGCGTGCGTGACGCCTTCAGCGATGGCGCCGTCCAGGTCAGCGGCCACGACCTGCCCGAATCGGCCGACCAGCTCACGAGCGTGACCGACGTCAACGCCGTTGACGGTGCGCTGCGCTACCTCATCCGCGAGGGCGCCAGCCCGCAGGACCTCTTCCGCGAGCTGGCCACGGGCGGCGCCGAGGTCGAGACGTTCGCGGTACAGGCGCCCAGCCTCGACGAGATCTTCATCCGCACCGTCGCGGGCGACCCGCGCGCGGAGACCGTGCGATGAGCGACGGCAGCAACGGCTCGGGCCGTGCGCGTCTGACCGGGCTGGTCGCCCGGCGCGAGTACCTGCGCACCGTCCGCCGTCGCGGCTACCTCTTCGGCACGCTGCTGCTGCCGATCGGCATCGCGGTGCTGATGGGCTTCTCCATGTTCTTCTCCACCAGCGGCTTCGAGGTCGGAGGCGAGGCCAGCGGCACCATCGTGGTGGTCAACGACTCGGACGTGACCATCAACGAGTTCCGGACCGACTCGGCCAGTCTCGATACGACCACCGAAGAGGACGCCGCGGCCCGGCTCGAGGACGGCGAGATCAGCGAGTACTACCTGGTGCCGGAGGATTTCCGCGAGACCGGGATCGTCACCCGCGTGGAGACCGGCTCCGGCTTCGACATCTCGCGTCTCGAAGGCGCAGAGAACAACGAGGCACTGCTGCGCTTCGTGGTCCGCGACGCGCTGCTGCGTGAGGCCGGCGTGCCCGACGAGGACATCGTCCGCATCCTGCAGGGCGTGACCGTCAACGTCATCACCGTCGAGGGCGACGAGGTCTCGGGCGCTGACATCGCAGCGGGCATCGCGCTGCCCATGGTCTTCGTGGCCATCTTCATGATCAGCATCTTCATGACCAGCGGCTACCTCCTCCAGTCGGTCACCGAGGAGAAGGAGAACCGGGTCGTGGAGATCGTGCTCAGCTCGATCCCGGCCACGCCGCTGATGGCGGGCAAGATCATCGGTCTTGGCGGCGCCGGCCTGACGCAGGTGGCCATCTGGGTCGCCTCGGCACTCATCGCGGTGCCGCTGCTCTCGAGCCAGATCCCCGACCTCGGCCCCATCGCCCTCGATCCCACGATGCTGGTGCTGGCCCTGCTCTACTTCGTGCTCGGGTACCTCGCCTACGGCGCGATCTTCAGTGCCATCGGCGCCATGGCGCCGGGCAACCGTGAGGCCCAGCAGTACTCCGGCTTCCTCGGCTTCGCCGCGGCCATGCCCTTCATCGTCTTCTCGGTGTTCCTCACCGACCTGCAGTCGCCGATCGTGTACGCGCTGGCGCTGTTCCCGCTGACCGCGCCCACGGCCATGCTCATCGTTCTGGGCGTGTCGGACGGCATCCCCTGGCCGCTCGTGGGGGCCTCGCTCACCTCGCTCACGCTGTTCGCAGTGCTGGCCACGTTCGCCTCGGCACGCATCTTCCGCGCGACCGTGCTGCTCTACGGCGTGCGTCCGTCGCTGCAGCAGCTTCTCGCCGCCATCCGCTCACCGCGCTAGCGTCGGGCCTCACCCGGCATCAGGCCCCCCGAGCGCGGCTCGTGTTCGGGATCAGACATGAGCAGACCCCACGCCGTCGACGTGGGGTCGGACTCGAGCGCTGTCACCCCGGCCGAACCGGAGAGCGAGATCAGGCTGGCTTGATCTCGTTGAGCATCGCGCGGGCGGCGTCCTTGTCCTGGAACCAGAGCGCGTTGAGCTCGGTGTACTTGGCCTGATCGCCCGGGACGGAGTCCTCGGGGAAGATCGCGGCGGTCGGGCACTCGGGCTCGCAGGCGCCGCAGTCGATGCACTCGTCAGGATCGATGAACAGGGTGCGGTCCACACCCTCCTCGAACTGGATGCAGTCCACGGGGCAGACGGCCACACAGGCCTGATCCATCACGTCTACGCACGGCTCGGCGATGACGTAGGTCATTGACGCGCTCCTTTTGCTCTCTTCGATCACCGGGACCGGCCCGGGTTTGATTCATACGTGGCAGGCCCATCCTAACCCCGGCCGCTTCGGCGTGTGTGGGCGCTATGGACCGGTCCCGATGTGCGCTATGTCCCTGATTCGGTGGGACCTTTCGGGTGCGTGTGCGCCAGCACCGGGCACTATGCGCTGATGGTGATATCGCGGAGGTCGACGCGTCCGATCATGCCCTTCTCGATGTGGCCGGGGATGTGGCAGAGCAGGGAGAGCTGCTCGTCGCTGGGCACGTCGTAATCGACCGAGGCCTGCTCTCCCGAACGCAGGAAGATCCGCAGTCCGCCGGTGCCCGGGGGCACGCTCGCGGGCGGGGCCGTGGCCAGCAGGTTCGGCGGCGTGGCGGCCGCATCGGCGATGCTCCAGGCCTTCTGTACGTCGCCATCGCCGATGACGAAGTCGTGGACCTCCAGCCCGGCGTTGAAGACGGTGAAGCGCACCGTCTCGCCGGGCACCAGCACCACCGGCGTGGGGTCGAAGCGGTAGTCGCGCATGATGACCGTCACCGGACGCGGCTCGTCCGCTGTGCCGGCCACGCTGATTTCCACCTCCGGCGGCGGCTCACTCGAGCGCTGCATGCCGATGAAGACGAGCGTGATGGCCACCACGGCGAAGACGATGACGACCACGATGGGCGCACGAGAGATGGGCTTCTGCTGCACGCAACGCAGCGTAGCCGCTCTCGGACGGACGAGCGGAGAGCGAGAGGCGCTATCGTCCTCACATGCCCGACGACAAGGAGCCGACGGCCGCGCTGACCTCGCGATCCGCGGTGGTCGCGGCACTGCTCCTGTTCGGCGCCATCGTGCTGGCGGTGATCCTGACCCAGGCCTGACAGACTCGCCGCGGGGCGATCAGTCGCGACCGCTGCGGACCGTCACGATGCAGCGATGGTGACGACTCGAGGCCCTCCCGGGAAGGCCTCGAGTCGGCTACGGAGTGGTTGCCGGCCCGTCGACCGGCGGCCCGTGGTCAGGGACGGCCCCTCACCCGCCCTGGATGGGGCACTTGAAGTCGGCGCCGTGCAATCGGACGACCGTGACATCCCCGGCCCGTTCGGCGGCGAGGACGGCCTCCTCCGAGGTCAACAGATACGGTGCGACGTTGAAGCTGACCTCGTGGACAGCCCACTTGCCGCCGCGGTAGTCGCGGTCGCCCGGGCCTGAGGCGGCGACGGGGAACTGAGCGGGTACCACATACAGATTGTCGCGACCCGCCTGTGGCATGGCGGCCGGCGGGACGATGGTCCGGACCTGCTCACCGTCCAGGTAGAGCGTGCCGGTCGGCGGCTTGGCCGCGAACGTCGGTGCGACCGACGCGATGACGAGGAGGCTCGTGATCACGAGCCCCGTGATGAGACGACGCATGGCGTCTCCCCTCTGCTGGGCCGGGTTCTCCGGCCGTCGTGGCGGAGGGTCGCGATCCGTCGCGACGGTGCGAAGTCGGAGCGATGACACAGCGATGACAGCCGTGACGAGTCGATGACGACCGCTCCTCGCGATCCGCTGGCTTTCCCCAGAGGCCGCCTTGCGCCCTCGACCCCGGCCCTGTGCAAGGGCGTTCCTACCAGCGGAACGGAGCCATGACGATCGGCTCTGCCGCTGCCGCGAGGACGTCCGCGGCCACGACCGCCACGACGAACGTGGCCACCATCAGCACCGATGCGACGATGAGCAGGAGTGGCGTGCTGAGTCGTCCCAGACGTCGCGCGAGGTAGATGAGGTTTCCGCCGATCGTGTCCATGCTTCCCATCCCTGTGCTGCTGCGGATTCGATGCCGCGAGGCTAGGGATGGGTTCTTGGGTGAGACTCTGCGTCGGCTTCACTCGGACTTACCTGCCTGTGGACAACCTCGATCGAGCAGCCCCAGACACACCGAAGGCGCCTTCCGAAGAAGGCGCCTCACGGGCGTTGCTTGCCTGCGGCTCAAGGGCCGCGTGCGCTACCTAGCGGCGGGCGCGGAAGCAGTCGTTGCAGTACACCGGGCGGCTGCCGGTGGGCTGGAAGGGCACCTGTGCGGTCTTGCCGCAATCGGCGCACACGGCGTCGTAGAGCTGCCGCGGCGGGCGATCGTAGCTGCCACCGCCACCACCGTAGCTGCTGCCACCACCGTAGCTGCTGCCACCGCCACCACCGTAGCTGTCATCGCCGTACGACGATGAGTTGCGCTGGGCCTTGCGGGCCTGGCGGCATGGCTTGCAGCGCTTGGGCGCGTCAGTGAAGCCCTTCTCGGCGTAGAACGCCTGCTCTGATGCTGTGAAGACGAATTCCTGGCCGCAATCGGCACAGGTGATGTTCCTGTCTTCGTACACGAACGAACGAACCTCCTGGTTCCTATTGATGTCCAGGACCGTTCGAGCGAGATACGGGACCACGAAGAGCGTTCCTGAGCTAACCGCCTCGGACTATAGCGACCGCGCGTAATGGGCGCTAGGTGTTTATCGCAACCGGACCGCACTTATCCCCACGAAGTCACATATGTGGCTCGTAGTCGGGCGACAACACGCGCGCAGGATCGTCCTCGAAGTCGAGCATGCAGCCCTTGGCACAGAAGTAGTACGTGGTGCCCTCATGCTCGGTCGTGTGCTTGGCGTCCTCGATGACGACGCGCATGCCGCAGACCGGGTCGATGGCGATGCCGGGGGGAAGGGTGTTCTCGTCCATGCACCCCAGTCTACGACCGCGACCGTCATGGGCCTGCGCGCGTATGCTGCAGGGGTGAGTGACCGCATGACACAATCCCGCACCCCGCGTACACCCGACGACCGCAAGCTGTTGATGCAGCGTCCGTTCGCCGATACCACTTTCCTGGAGTCCGACGCCTGGCGCGCCTTGCGCATCATGGGCGAGTTCATCGAAGGCTTCGATGCGTTGGCACGCCTGGGTCCCGCGGTGAGCATCTTCGGCTCGGCCCGGACCAAGCCCGATGACCCCATGTACGAGACCGCGCGCACGCTCGCGGCCAGGCTCTCCGACGTGGGCTTCACGGTCATCACCGGCGGAGGGCCCGGCATCATGGAGGCGGCCAATCGCGGCGCCAAGGAGGCCGACGGGGTCTCGGTCGGGCTGGCCATCGAGCTCCCCCGCGAGAAGGGCCCCAACCCCTACGTCGACATCGCTCAGTACTTCCGCTACTTCTTCGTGCGCAAGACGATGTTCGTGAAGTACGCGCAGGCCTTCGTCATCTTCCCTGGCGGCTTCGGTACCTTCGACGAGCTCTTCGAGTCGCTGACGCTGGTCCAGACCGACAAGATCGACCACTTCCCGATCATCCTCTACGGCAGCTCCTACTGGCAGGGCCTGCTCGACTGGATCCGGGCGGAGGTCGTCCCGGCCACCAACGTCTCGGAGGGAGACCTCGATCTCATCCGCGTGAGCGACGACATCGGCGAGATCGTCGACATCATCAGCGAGTCCTATCGCACCAACGATGGCGAGTCGAGCAGGGAGGGGATCTGATGCGCGTCGCCGTCGGGACCGACCATGCCGGCCTGCCGCTCAAGCGGCTCGTGGCTGCCTGGTTGGACGAGCACGGGTATGAGGTGGTCGACTTCGGCGTGAGCACCCCCGACCGCGTCGATTACCCCGACTACGTGGCACCGGCTGCGCGCGCGGTCGCGAGCGGTGACTGCCGCTTCGGCTTCGTCTTCGGTGGCAGCGGCACCGGTGAGCAGATCGTGGCCAACAAGATCCGCGGGATCCGTTGCTGCCAGGCCACCGAGCCCGTCACCGCGGCGCTCTCGCGCCAGCACAACGACGCCAACATGCTCTCCATGGGCACGCGCATCGTGGGTGAGCAGTTGGCCATCGGCTGCGTGGAGGCGTTCCTCGCCGCCGAGTTCGATGGCGGGCGCCACGTGGGCCGCGTGGAGAAGATCACGGCCCTCGAGCGCGAGTAGCCCGGGCCTGCATCTCGGGGCGACCCCTACCCACGCCCGAGGTGAACGAGCGCAGGAAGCGCCGACATCTGCCGATCTACCCGCGGGGCGGGCAAGACACGAGCTACTTCGACTTGGCCGCCTTCGCTGCTCGCTTCTCGGCCTGTCGGGCGCGGTGAGTCTTCGTCTTCTCGAGGTACTCGATGGGGTCAGGCATGACGCACGATGTCGGCCCCGGATCGAACTCGACCTGACCCATCGCCGCAGCCGTCTCGCGCGCGGCCGCCTCCAACGACTCGTTGCGCAGGCCGATGCCGGTGATGGTGTTGCCAGCTGAGCGGCGGGTCCAGTTGCCATAGCCCTCGATGCGCGCGGCGATGAGCCCCAGCTGGGCCTCGAAGTAGTCGTCCGCGACCTCGTCGCCGCTGAGCGCTACGAGGTTCATGAGGTCCCATCCGGCCTGGGCCGTGCGGTCTCGACCGGAGGCGATCCAGCGCTCGGCGCGTGGCAGGCGCCCCGCGGTCTTCGACGCGATCTCGGCCACGAAGATGTCGACGAGGAAGTAGGTGTCGATGTCTGCCAGCCAGGCGTCGAGCACGTCCTCCGACACCTGCGCCGGGTCGGCCACCATGCAGGCCAGCAAGCGGGCGTCGCTGTTACCGCTGGCCCACAGCTGCTCTGCGAGCGCATGGTCGGTCCCGATGCGCTTGGCCAGCGGACGCAGATCACCGTACTTCACCCCGAACAGGGGTTCCGAGGCGCCGTGACGCCGATAGGTCTTGCGTGTCTGCTCCGTGCCCAGCGACTCGAGCGCCGCCATGGCCGCGTCGAACGAGGTCGTCACGTGTCGGCCTGGGCCTCATTCAGCTGCGCGGCGATCGACTCGGCCCAGATCGCGATCTCCGACCACGGCCGGAAGTCACCGTCGGGCGCCCGGACCAGGGCCACCAGCGCCTTCTCGCTGATACCGAGGTCGGAGCCCTCGATGCGGCCGGGGAAGAGCCGGTGCCCGCGCGAGCCGAGTCGCTTGATGACGCCCGCGACCTCGGCCGGATTCTCCAGTGGCTTGGGCGGATCACCGATGGGGCCACTGGAGAACAGCCACACGGGCCGCTGCTTGAGCTCACCCTCGTGCACCTCGATGAACTCGCGCGCAGCCCGCATCCAGTGGCCGGAGTAGACACCGCTGCCGATGATGAACGCGTCGTAGGCGCTCAGCGACGAGACGTCCTCGATGCGCTTGAGCTCGACATCGAGCCCGCTCGAGCGGATCGAGGCCTCGATGACCTGGCCGATCTCGAGAGTGGCACCGTGCTTGGAGGCGACGGCGACGAGGAGCTTCATCAGATGGATCTCCGTGGCTGACGGGACGTACGGGTGCAGGATGACGGCCCGCACTCGACAGGCGTAGTGCCGAGGGTACCGTCCTGTGCGGGCCGCCGGGTGTGCGGCGTCACAGACCCGTCACCACCCTACCGCGACACTGCCGGCAGACCGCTCACACTGGACCATCGATGGCCGCCTCCAGCTCCAGCTCCGCCGCTCACCACTCGGCAGCGCCCCGCCTCGGGACGCTGCCGGCGCTGGTGCTGATGACCCGCCCGGCGCAGATCGCACTCATCGTGGTCATCTACCTCAACGGGGTGCTGCTCGCGACCTGGCGTGGGGGCGTGGGGGCGATCGATGCTGCCGCGATCGGGCTCATCCTGGTGGTGCTCACCGCCGTCGCGGCACACCTGGCCAATGAGGCCGCGGACCACGAGACCGACAGGCTGACCGAACGCACGGCCTTCTCAGGGGGCAGCGGCGCCCTGCAGGCGAGCGGCCGGGACCGGCGGGTGGCTCTCGTGCGC
>CAYZDQ010000063.1:1963-8460 GCA_964476955.1 uncultured Anaerolineaceae bacterium | reverse complement strand
GCTCCTCGCGCAGCGCCTGCCGTAGCTGCTCGAGATCGAGTGCCGTCTCCCGTGTGCCGAGGTACGGCAGCATGTCGCCGTGGGCTTCACGGCAGCCGACTGCCAACTCCGAGGTGCGGCGGTCAAGGGCGCGCCGTTCGGCCTCGTCGTCGGGGGTCCGGTCAAGCCCCTCGAAGGGATCCCAGCGGGGGATGCAGTCGACCAGCGAGCCCGCCGATGTCCCCCGCGGATCCCAGCTCACGACATCGAAACGCTCGTGGATCGCCGAGGTGTGGAGACCGGGGACTATCCAGTCGGTGCCGCGTTGACCCGGACCGCCTGCGATGGTCACGAGCGTCCCGATCCGCTGTTCTGGATCCCCGGCCCGGACCCGCCGGATGGGCAGCTCCAGCTTGGCCGAGAGGGGGTCGGTAGCATCGAGTGGGACCTCCAGCCAGGCGCACTCGACGGTGGTGTCCCCGGCGCAGGCGGTCCAATCGAGAGGCTCGCGAAACACGCCCGACACGGGTGTCAGGCCGGTGGCCACGAAGGCCACGGCCAGCGCGCCGGCGACCACGGCACGAGCGTGTCTGCGTACGATCCCGCTCTCGCCTGCGCGTAGCCAGCGGGCCTAGGGCAGCTGCTCCAGCGCGCTCTCGGTCAGATCCTCGGGCAGCACCAGGGCCCAGGCTGTGTCTCCGGCGGCATAGACCACCGCGTCGGCGACGGTCATGCCGTCAGGCATGACCACGACAGCGACGTCCTTGTCTGTGATGGTGGCCGTCTCCACGAGCGGCGCGTCGAAGCCGGCGCGCTGCACCTGGGTCACGATGTCCGCTACGACGGCCGCGCTCAGCGCGTCAGTGTCGGCGCCCGCCACGGTCACGGTGGCCATGCCACCGAGGTTCGGCAGCTCCGCCGGGTCGAAGGCCTGCTGGTAGGTCCACTCGAGGTCGTCGAACGTACCGCCGACACTGTCGACCAGCGTGGCCCAGTCGGCAACCTCGGCCTCCGGCAGCGCCTCCTGCATCTGCGCACCGGTCAGGTCATCCGAGCGTTACCAGGCCAGGCCTTCGAGCTCGGGGATGATGATGTTCTCACCCGCGTCGTCCGACTGTGCGAACACCCCCAGCGGCAGCATCAGGCTCAGTCCGAGCGCCATCGCCAGGCTCGACCACCGCATCGCCTTGGACATCGTGTACCCCTCTACTGGACGTTCACGTCCGGCCCACGATACAGGCGAGAGGCAAGCCCGGAGCTAGGGCGCAGGTGCCGGGAACGGGCCACGGTGATCGTCGCCGTCGATGAAATGACCGGCACGCACGACGGCCACGAGACCGGTCTCATCACAGAAGGCGAGCTCGGCCGGTGCGCCGGGCTCGCGCGCCGCGCCAGCGGGCAGCCGGCCCGATTCGACGAGCAGCCGGGCCACGTCGGCGCCGCTGGCCTGTTCCTCTCGCACCAGCGAGTCCGCATGCGAGGGTGCATCGGGCAAGGGTGTGACCAGGCAGCCACAGAGGTCGATGAAGGTGGAATCGCCCCGTGAGATGGCCCGCACGACCTCGTCAGGCCCGACCGCCAGGACCGCGTCAGCGGCCCAGGCCAGCGCCGTCTCCTCGGCCTCGCCACCCGGATCGGGCTCGATGTGACCGTTGAGCGCGATGACGTACTCGTGCGTCATGTCTGGCTCCCGAGGGGGTTGCGCTCGCCGGCGGTGATGCCGACGCTGAGCCAGTTCTCCTGGGGCGGGAGCGGGCAAGAGTAGCGCGGCGAGTAGGCGCAGAAGGGGGCATAGGCCAGGTTGAAATCGAGGTCGTACGTGCCATCGTCCTGCGGCGCCAGGTCAAGGTACCGTCCGGCCTCGTACGTCTCGTCCGCGTTGGTCGTGTCCCGGAAGGGCACGAACAGCTCATCGCCGCTCGAGTCGACCAGCTGCAGTGCTATCAGCTGGTAGCCCACGCCCTCCACGCTGAACTCGAACGTTCCGGTGCGGCGGCCGTGCCGGACCCGTCCATCGGAGGTCTGGACGTGGATCTCCTCCTCCAGCCCGGCTGGCAGCGGCCCCAGGCGCAGGCGCTCGAAGCGCAGCGCGGGGGTCACCGGGTAGTAGTGCAGGCCGCCGAATGACGCACGCTCCTCTTCGGGGATCGGGCTCCGCCCCGAGCGTTTGAGGTACCCGTCCTTGCTCAGGCGCTGGGACTTGACCCACGTGCGGTAGTCGGCCGCCTCGGCCTGGTCGTCGTGGGTGTGCAGATGGTCGTGGTGAGGGTGGTCGGACATCGTCTCTCGGTGCGGTGGAGATACCCATTCTGACCGCGCGACCGAATCGTCGCGGACGGCCCTCGCTACGATGCGGTCCAGCGAGCCCGAAGACCGAGATCGAGAGGAGCCAGCCAGGGGCAGCGAGCCAGCCAGGGGCAAGTCGAGCGGCAAGGTCAGGCAAGCCGCCGTGGCGGTGCCGGTCACGATCCTCATGCCCTTCATCGTGTTCTGGCGGTCCACGCGAGGCATCTGGGCCGATCAGGCCAGTCGGGGCATCCTCATCCTGGCCCCGATGCTGCTGGTGGCCGGAACGGTCCTCTTCAAGTTCATCGAGGGCTTCTCGCTGCTTGACAGCTTCTACTTCTGCTTCATCACGCTGGCCACCATCGGCTACGGGGATCTCAGCCCCGCGACTGACCTGGGCAAGCTCGTGACCGTCGTCTACGGGATCGCCGGCCTGGGGGTCATGGCAGCGCTCATCTCGGCCATCGCCACGCATCACCGTCGGCTGCACCACGGGGACGACGCGACCCCGAGGCCGTCGCGGACCGCGATGTCGAGGAGCGGTCGCCGGGCTGAGCTCAGGGACGCTCGATCAGTCGTCCGTTCCAGGCTCTGACTGGTCCTCGTCGGCCAATCGTTCGATGACGTCGGCATAGGTGGCTCGCGCATCCTGGCCCTTGGGTGAGAGCTCGTAGACCCCGCGTTCCACCCGCTGGAACCAGCCGTAGACGTCGTCGCGCATCAGCGCTCCGGCGCGCGCCACACCGGTGGCCGCTTTGACCTCGGAGGCCTTGGTGGGGCCGTCCGCCGCAAGGTGGGCCACGCAGCGCAGGGCATCCTGCCGGTAGGCCGTGACGATGGGTCGCCTGTTGGTGCCGCCGGTGTTGGGGTCACCTACGCGGTGGGCGAACTCCTTGAGCAGCAACCCCTGGCGTCGCTTGTTCGGCCGCGGCCGATAGGGCCCGGGGTCCACCAGCGGCTCTACCAGCGGTGCTCGCTCGCCGGGCGTCTCGTGGACTGCCAGCAGCCCCAGGCCCAGGCGCCGACAGAGCTTGAGGATGCCGCGGCGTTCGCGGCGCCAGATCGATCCCGGCGTGGGGTTGAGCGGCACCGCGATCGCGAGGTAGACCTGGTCCGAGAGCGCGAGCCGGTCGATGCCCTGCAGCACGAGTGGCAGCGTGAAGCCGGTCTTGAGCTCGATGATCACGGGCGGCTCCTCGGCTCGTTGGGCGACGAGGTCGCAACCACGCACCTCGGCCTTGACCTCGTAGCCCTGGGCCTCGAGGAAGGCCTTCACTGGAGCGTAGAGGTCCTCTTCGCGTTCGAACCGCACGAGGCCGAGTCTATCTCCGTTGGCCGCAGCCGCTACCCTGACCGCAACAGGAGGTGAGCGTTGGCTCCGGACAAGCAGAAGCGACCGTTGACCAGTGACCAGAAACGGGCACGGACGATCATCCTCATCACGGTCGCGGTGGTCGTGGTGCTGGCGCTGGGCATCGGCTGGCTGGCGACATCGATGGGCGCGCCGTTGTGGCTCGCGATCGCGGTCACCGTCGTCATCGGAGGGGCAATCGCGCTGTTCATGTTCCTGGAGATGTCCTAGCGGTGACCATGCTGCGCATCGAGCGCGCCGGACTTCATGACCTGCCGGGCGCATACGGGGTCTGCCTGCAGACGGGCGACGCCGGACAGAACGCTACCGACTTGTACCGCGACCCTGACCTGCTCGGCCACGTCTACGTCGGTCCCTACCTCGCCCGCGGTGCGGGCACGCAGCTGGTGGCGGTCGACGAGGCTGGCGTGGCCGGCTATCTGCTCTCGGCCGATGACACGGCCGCCTTCGAGGCCTGGGCCGAACGCGAGTGGTGGCCGCCGCTGCGCGAGCGCTACCCGCTCATCGACGACGGCTCCCGCGATGCCCGGCTCATCGGGATGATCCACCGAACCCAGCGCACCCCGTCCGAGCTCGTCGCGGACTACCCGGCGCACCTGCACATCGACCTGCTGGCCCGCACGCGCGGCTCGGGCCTGGGCCGCGCCCTCATCGAGCGCCTGCTTTCCGAGCTGCGCGAGCGCGGGGTCGGTGGCGTCCACTTCGGCGTGGACGAGCGCAACACCAACGCTATCGGCTTCTACGAGCACCTCGGCTTCGGGCGGCTGCCTGATTCCGGTGTGCTCATGGGCAAGCGACTCGACTGAGGCCGTGACCCTGTGAACCTGCTCGTCATCGTCATCATCGGCTTCGTGGTGCTGGAATCCACGAACGTGGTCGCGCTCTACTTCTTCCCCGGGTCGAAGTACGCCAACAGCGTGGGTACGTTCCGGGCCTGGGAGAAGTCCAAGCAGGACCCGGAGGTCCACGACTTCGTCCGCTACCTCGTGAACTGGGTGGCCGGCACCAAGATCATCTTCCTGCTGTTGCTCGTGGTCATCCTCCTGACCGCCGACGCGCAGGGGCTCTTCTACACCGGCCTGGCCATGGTCGTGGCCATCGCCACCTTCTTCTGGCGGCTCTTCCCGCTGGTGCGCAAGATGGATCGCGAGGGAGGCATCGACCCGCCCGGCTACTCGATGATCCTGGGCCTGATGATCGCGGCCATGGTGCTGCTGTTCGGGATCGCGCTGGTACTGACCGGCGGCGCCTAGCTGAACCACACCTGGCCTGATCCCGCCCCGCCAGCCTCCGGCATGACCGCGTCCCGCCACGGTCGCACGTAGTCACGGCCGCGGTCGCTGACGAGACCGGTGGCCGAGACATACGCGGTCAGGCGCACGCCGAAGTGGAAGGCTGGGCACAGCGACTCGTGGAGCTCGTCCGGCGGCGTGATACGGGAAGCGTCGACCGCGGCCAGGTAGCCGCTGATCCTGAGCACGTCGGGCAGATCCGGCGGTGATGGCAGCCAAGTCCCGGGACCGATGTGGTCGGAGCGGTGTCCGCGACCGTCCCGGCCCAGGTGCCGCAGCCATGACTGTGCGAGGCGTTCGGCACCATCGATGGGTAGGTCGCCTGCAGCCATGAAGAAGGCCATGACCTCGCCCTGGCGTGGACCGTAGCGCTGGTGCCCGACCGACCCGATCCATGGAGCCGTGCAGCGCCAGGCAAGGGAGTCGGCCACACGTACGCCACGGATCATCAGCCCCGCCAGCTCCTCACGGAAGAAGTCCTCGAGCAGGATCCACTGGGCATAGAGGTTGGCCACCAGCAGGCCGGTCGGCAGGAGGCGGCCAAGACGGGGGAGGACCGGCGCCGGCTCGTCGAAGGCGCGCTCCCACACGCGCTCGACCTCGTCGCGCAAGACCTGTGAGCGGGCCCACAGCTCGGAACCGAGATAGTCGCGATACAGCTCCAGGTCCGGCGGTGGGGCATCACCCAGGCTGTAGTTCACACGCGCGCGCTCGTCCGGCGAGATGGTACCGAGCGAGCGCAGGAAGGCATGGATCTCAGCGGTGTGCCGTCCGAGGTCGAAGATGTGTGCAGCGGGCGCGCGGCCACCGGCACGGCGTGCTGGTGGTTCCGGCTGTGGTGCCGCCGGGGCCGAGCGTCCACCGGCAAGCAGCGCCCGCCGCTCCGGATCGAGCAGCCAGTCGCGGGCGACGTTGAGGCGCTTGGACAGCTCGAGGCCGACCGCACCCGCGACATCGGGATGCGCCTCACGGATGCGCGCCCGATAGGCGAGCTGGATGACGACCTCGTCAGCGTCACGGTCGACGCCGAGGACCGCGAATGGGTCGAATGCTGGGGTATCGACCATCGTCGGGGGAGAGTACCCTGCATCCCCGGATCGCGAGTACGCCCGGGCCGGTGCTCAGCGACCGAAGCGAGCAGGGGCGAACGGTGCCAGGCCCGGGGCTGCCTCGTCACGCACGATCAGCCGCGAGATGGCGGCGGCGCTGACCGGGGCCAGGGTCAAGCCGAGCATGGCGTGGCCGGTGGAGACATAGGCGTTGTCCAGACCCTCCAGCCGGCCGATGAGCGGCAGGCCGTCGGGACTCATCGGCCGCAGCCCTGCACCGAGCTCGGGCTCGACCGGCGCCCGCCACTCACGCAGGAACGCCGACGGTGCGCGGCCGATGGCGCCCGCGCGCAGCGGATCGACGCGCTCGTCATAGGGGCCGAACTCCATCGTGCCCGCCAGTCGCAGCCGCCCGTCCAGCGGCGTGACCGCGACCTTGGCCTCGGTCAGGTAGGTGGGCTGGCGCAACTCGCGTGGGGGCAGATCCAGGCTGTAGCCCTTGCCCGGCCGGACCGGGAG
>CAYZDQ010000063.1:0-1953 GCA_964476955.1 uncultured Anaerolineaceae bacterium | reverse complement strand
GAGGCCCCGCCCGAAGATCCTGGCCAGCCGACCCGACCAGGCGCCCGCAGCCAGCAGGAACGCGTCCGCCGCGACGCGATGCTCACCGGCCTGCACGGCCACGATGCTGTCTCCGGCACGCTCGACATCCTCAACCGGATTGCCCTCCATCACCTCGACGCCGAGCTCCCGGCAGCGATGGCGGAGGGCCTGTCCCAGGGCGGCGGGATCGAGGTGCCGCTCGTGGGGGTAGAAGACACCGCCGTGGACCTCGTCGGAGAGGGCCGGCTCATGCTCCCGTACCGCGTCACCCCGCAGCACCCGCGGCTCGAGCCCGGCGGCTTCGGCGATATCGATGTCCGCCAGGTGGGCGTCGAGCCTGGCGCCCGAGAGGAACGTCAGCAGCAGGCCTCGTGCATGCATCTCGAAGTCAAGGCCGTCCTCGCGGTACGCGTCGAGGTGGTCCATGGTCCCCTCGGACAGCCGCATCAGGGCCTGCATGCCGGCGCGGTAGTCGGTGCGGTTGCAGTGGCGGGCCATGCCCAGCATGAAGCGCAGGTAGGAGGGGTCCAGCGATGGCCGTACGTAGAGCGGGCTGTCGCGTCGCAGCATCCAGCGCAGGGCCTGGCTGATCATCCCTGGCGCCGGGACCGGCCCCGACTCGGCCGGACAGACCCAACCGGCGTTGACCTCGCTGGCGCCCTGGCCCGAGGCGCGGGCGTCGGTGAGCGTGACCTCTACCCCCTCGCGCACCAGGTGGTAGGCAGCGGTCAGACCGATCACCCCACCACCGACGATGACGACGCGCATCCATCCCCCGATCCGTTCTCTCTCGGCGAACAGGCCACCGAGTCGTCCCCGAAGCCTAGACCGTTCGGCTCAGCCGGCGCCTCCGGGTTCCATGGCGAAGACGGCGATCTGCCAGACACCCACGCTCCGCTGTGAGCCCCGATGCAGGCCATGGCTGCCGAGGACCGCCTCTATGTCCGCGGCTCTGGGGGTCGAAAGGCGCAGGCTGCTCCGGCTGAGCACCTGTCGGATGTTGCCCAGATGGCGCCAACCGTGGCGCACCCACCAGACGTCACGGGGGTAGACCAGGCCGAACAGCCAGCGGGACTTCGCGGCCGCCTGGTCCAAGAGCGTGAGCGGATCGTGCCAGCAGCAAACCGAGCGATTGAGCGTGACGATGTCGGCCGGGTCCACGGCATCGGCGACCGAAGCGAAGGTGCCGCTCAGATGCCTGATGCGATCGGCGTGGCCGAGCCGCTCGGCTTCGGTACGGCAGGCAGCTCCGTAGGCCGGGGAAGCCTCGACCTCCTGCACCGAGTCCAGGCCACGCCGCAGCAGCTCGTGCTGGATGGCGCCGACGCCACCGCCGATGTCGAGCAGCGTCCGTCCGCGCACGTCATGGGTGCTGATGGCTTCGATCAGGGCGCGGCTGCTGGGGTCCGCTCCCGCCGAGCGGTAGAGCTCCAGCTTCTCGGCCGCGTAGGCCTCGTCGAACCTCGACGCGATAGGGTCGCACTGGCACTCGGTCATGGCCGGCCACCGCTCGCGGACATCCGGCTCACACCTCCATCGAGTCGACCCAGCACCAGCACCATTCCTCGCCCGGCTCATGCGAGCGGATGATGGGGTGGCCGGTCTCCTCGAAGTGGGCCCGGGCGTGCTTGCCCTCCGAGGCCATGCAGCAACCCACGTGGCCGCAGGTCAGACATAGGCGCAGGTGGACCCAGCGCATGCCCGCCGCGAGGCACTCCTCGCAGCCGGTGGTCCTGGGCTCGGGGTCGGGCTCGCCGCTTAGGTGGGCGCAGCCGGAGTCGCCTCCCGGCAGGCGTGATCTGAGACCCGCCAGGGTGTCGTTGATGCTGGACATGGACTCGGGACCCTCCATGAGCCCCCCGGAGCCATGCATCGTAGTCGCCCGGCCGCTGGCTGCCTAGTCAGTATGGAGAGGCCGGCGCCTGCGTAACG
>CAYZDQ010000062.1:0-8521 GCA_964476955.1 uncultured Anaerolineaceae bacterium | reverse complement strand
GATCGAGCCGGAGCCCGCAGGTAGCGTCGCGCCGCGGATGAGCACGGCCGGCCGGCGGCTGGTCTTGCCGCTGGTCAGCTCCGCGGTCGCGGCCAGCTCATCGGCCACGGCCACCACGGTGGCCTTCAGCTCACGGCCTTCGGTGTCGCGCTCGCCGCGCTTGTCGTCCAGCGGCGCGAAGCCGGACACGCCCAGGGCCACGTCGGTGATGCCCAGGCGCCAGGGACGCCCGAACGAGTCGCTCACGATCACGCCCACGTCCACCCCCAGCTCCTCGAGGATGGCCTGGCGCAGGCCCGCCGCCGATCGGTCGGGATCCTCCGGCAGGAGCGTGACCACGTCGCCGGCGCCGACGTTGGAGGCGTCCACGCCGGCGTTGGCACAGACGAAGCCGTGGTGCGTGCGGCTGATGATGACGCCGTGGTCCATGCGTACGATCCGTGCCGACTCACGGAGCACGACCTCCACCTGGCGAGGGTCCTTGTCCCACGCCCTGGCCCACTCGACGGCCTCGGCACGCGGCTCCACCTCCGCCAGCTGCACCCCGCGGCCTTCGGCCCTGGAGACGACCTTCTGGGTCACCACCAGCACGTCGCCCGCGGTCGGTGCCAGTGCGGCATCCTCGGTCACGAGCGCCCACCAGGCCTCCGCGATGAGCCGGCCCAGGTCGTGGCCGGGCTCGATCTCCGGCAGCGGCGGCAGGGCTACCGCGGTCAGGCGGCCGCTCACACGCCGACCCCGTCGACGGCGGCCCGGCCGAGCTCGGTCAGCTGGCGCAGACGCGTCGGGTCCAACCGCTCCAGGTCATCAGGCGTGTCGAGGTCGAAGCCGAGAACCGGATCGCCCACCACCTGCACCGCGGCTCCTGCCGCTTCGGCTGCCCGCAGGTGGGCCTCGAAGCTGCCAGGGCCGAAGGCCGGCGCGATGATGTCGGGCGGGCGCAGCAGCAGGGCGTTGGTGCCACCACCGGCATCGGCCGGCGCTACGGCCACCAGCGGTCCGCCGGCGGCTGCCACCAGCCCGGCATCGGCGGCCAGGACCAGCTCGTCGAGCGCCTCCACGCTGAGCAGCGGCAGATCCCCGGGCAGCACCAGCAGGCTGGCCGCTCCCTCGACGCGAGCGGCGCTGACCCCGAGGCGGATGCCCTCGTTCAGGCCCTCGCCCTCCTGCCGGTGGACGGTGACCTCCACACCAGCCTGGCGCGTGGCGGCGTCGAGCACGGGGTCGGGGCTGACGAGGTGGATGCGTCGGCATGCCTGCCACTCGCCGAGCACGGCCAGCGTGTGCAGCAACAGGCCCAGCACCAGCTCCTCGCGCTCTTCGGCGTCGAGTACCTCGCCCAGGCGGGCCTTGCCACCAGAGACGGTGCGCAAGGGCAGCACGATGTGGATGGGCTCGAGCGCGGTCTCGGGGCGGACGTCGGTATCGGTCATGGGTGTCTTGATGGTAGTCCGGTTCGGCCCAGGATCAGTCGGACAGGTGTTTCACGAGGATGGCTTCGGCCAGTGCCTGCCGGTCGCCGTACGAGCGCATGACCGTCGGCAGCAGCTCGACGACGGCACCGGCGGCCGCCAGCGCGGGTACCTCCGCAGCGTCGGTCTCGTCCAGCACGAAGACATCGACGAGCCCCGGATAGCGCTCGCGATAGTGGTCCACCACGCCGGCCGCGGAGGCCGTCCCGCCCAGCGACTCGAGCATCTTGTCCGCAGGCCCGCGCAGAGCCACGCCGCCGACCACCGGGCTGACCGCCACCGCCGGAGCCGAAGCCGCGAGGAGCGCCTCCAGCAGGCCGGGCACGGCCAGGATGGTGCCGATCGAGACGAACGGGTTGGAGGGTGCCAGGACGATGAGCTCCGCGGTCTCGATGGCGCCCAGGACCTCCGTGCTCGGCTGCGCATCCTCGATGCCGCGCCGACGGATCTCCAGCACCGTGTCCTGCTGGCCCCGGCGCACGAAGTAGTCCTGGAACTCGAGCCAGCCGGCGGGCGTTCGGATCTCCGTGCGCACCTCGTCGTCGGTCATCGGCAGCAGACGAGCGGGCACCCCCAGCCGCCCAGCCAGCTCGGCCGTGGCTGCGGTCAGTGTCCGGCCCTCGCGCAACAGCTCCGTCCGGCGCAGGTGCGTGGCCATGTCGCGATCACCCAGCCCGAACCAGGTCTCAGCTCCGTAGCGCTCGAGCATGGCCGAGGTCGACCACGTCTCGTCCCGCACGCCCCAGCCGGTCTCGTCGTTGGCCAGCCCGGCGAGGGTATACATGACCGTGTCGAGGTCCGGAGATACGGCCAGCCCGTGCAGCTCGAGGTCATCGCCGGTGTTGACGATGATCGAGAGCTCGAGCGGCGCTGCACCGGCTTGCTCCCGGGCAGCGGATGCCAGGGCCAGGCCGTGGCTGAGCTTGGCGCCGCCATAGCCGCCGGCGAGAACGACCACCCGGCGGCTTCGGTCAGCGCTCAAGAATCGGGGTGCTCCGTGACACGCTCGACGTCGATGACGAAGCTGATGCGCTGCTGCGGCTCGAAGACCTCGGCGATCATGCGCTCCGCCTCCGCGGGATCGTGGGCCTTGTAGCGGCGGGCCATCTCGGCGATGTCCGCCTGCGCGGTGACCTGGTCGGTGACGGCCACGGCACGGCCGCGCACGCCGACCCAGTCGTAGCCGTCCTCGACCACCAGGCTGCAACGCGGGTCGCGCAGGAGGTTCGTGGGCCAGATCCGACCGACCTTCGAGTTGACCACCAGCGTGTCTCCGCGGACGAGGTACCAGAGCACCGCCTGGAAGGGTGAGCCGTCACCACGCACGGTGGCCAACGTGCCGAAGACGCCCTGGCGCTCCAGCGTCTCGCGTGCCCAACCCTCGATCGGTGTCGTCATCGGTGTCCGTCCCTCTTCCTGTCGTGCGTCGATGTCGCTCGATGATACGGGCGTTCGCGGTCTAGACTCTGCGCCCTACGGAGGAAGCCACGGCGTCGGCCGGGGGAGAGCAGATATGACCCAGATCCACCTTCGCGCCGAGGTCGGCGACTACGCACCGCTGGTGCTGCTGCCCGGCGATCCCAATCGCGCCACCCGCATCGCGGAGCTCTTCGACGGTGGGCTCGGGGACAGCCGGCTGGTCAACGACCACCGCGGCATGCTCGGTTACACCGGCACCTACAAGGGAAAGCCCGTCAGCGTCCAGACATCGGGCATGGGCACACCTTCGATCAGCATCGTCACCGAGGAGCTGCTGAACCTCGGCGCCAGACGTCTCGTACGCGTGGGCACCACCGGCGGTATCGGGCGGGGCGTGCGTGCCGCCGATCTCGTAGTGGCCACCTCCGCGGCACCGATGGACGGCTCCACCCGTACGTATCTCCATGGCGATCCTTTCGCGCCGGCAGCCGACTTCGAGCTGACCCGAGCCCTCGTCGATGCGGCGCGGGCCAAGGGCATCGAGCCCCACGTGGGCCAGATCGCCACGGTCGACGTCTTCTACAACCCCGACGAGGACTACGTGACCAAGTGGCGCAGCCGCAACGTGCTCGGCTTCGAGATGGAGGCCGCGGCGCTGTTCTACCTCGCCTCCCGTGCTGCCGGTGCTGGCGAAGACGTGCGCGCTGCCTGCATCCTGACCGTCAGCGACACGCTCAGCGAGGAGGAATCGTCGGAGGAGACGTATCTGCCGCTCGACGCGCTCGAGAAGGCCACCGACCGCATGATCGAGGTGGCCCTGGAGGCCGGTCTCTCCATCTAGATGTCCAGCTCGCTCGCCATCCCGGTCGGACTCAACCCGACCGCCATCGGGGTCGAGCCGGCCTGGTGGCTCGAATCTGCCCGCCGCGCCGAGGAGGCCGGCTTCGAGACTGTCTGGATCTGGGATCACTTCATCAGTCGCGGTGAGCTGAGCGATCCATTGCTGGCCTGCTGGCCCATGCTCACCGCCGCCGCGGTCGCCACCGAGCGCATCAAGGTCGGCTCCTTCGTGGCCAACAACGTCAACTTCCATCCGGCCGTGCTGGCCAACATCGTGGGTACGCTGGCCACGCTGGCGCCGGGTCGTGTGGAGCTGGGCATCGGCATCGGCGGCCATCCCGTCGAGCACGCGGCGTACGGCATGGACTTCCCGCCGGCCCGTGAGCGCGCCGAGCGGCTGGAGGAGTCGATCGCGCTGCTGCGGGCGCTGTTCACCGGTGGACCGGTCGACCTCGAGGGGCGCTACTACCGCCTGGCCGATGCGCGGGCCTTCCCGGTGCCCGCACCGCCCCCGCGTATCACGGTGGCGGGGATGCGCCCGGCGGGGGCTCGGTTGGCGGCCCGGTCCGGTGATGCCTGGACCTGCTTCGAAGCGGCCTACGACGAGCTACGGCCGGTGTTCGAGGCTGAGCTGGATCGCGTGGGGCGTACGCCCGCGGAGGTGCCGGCGGTCGTGGGCATCGAGCACGAGGACGTACGGGAGCCGATCGCCGAGCTGACCGCTCGATGGGCGGCAGCCGGCGCGGCGGAGCTGGTCATCCACGATGTCGGGCCGGAAGAGCTGGAGCGGATCCTGGGACTTCTATGAGTGACGCGCTGACGGTTTCGTCACGGCCGCGCTACCCTCACGCTTGATGACTGGACCAGCGGACCCGACCGAAGCCACGGGGGATCACGGCTTCCTCGCACCCAAGCCAGACGCCCAGCCCAGGGATCGCTGCTTCCGCTGCGGTGCCGAGACGGACGCCGGGGTCGGCCTCTGCGAGCTCCACAACCGCGGCCATCTGTCGGGTCCCAGCTCCACGCAGATGCACGCCACCATCTTCATCGGCATCGTCATCGGTGTCATCGGGTTCTTCTTCATCGCCAGCCTGGCTGTGACCACCACCGGCCCCTTCGACTCCGCGGTGACCTCCGCGGCCGCCGGTCCCGAGGGCACGGTCGCCCTCGCCTTCACCGTGACCAACGAGGGCGACGACGAAGGCGTGGCCGACTGTCGCGTGACCCGCGACGGGGTACCCCGACCCGACGATCTGGCCTTCCGCACCGTGGCCCTGCCCGGCGGCGAGACGGTCACCTTCGAGCGCGAGCTGGCGGCCCCACCGCCGGACTCGGTGGGCTATGACCCCGAGGCGCTCACGGTCGTTTGCACCTGATTCCGCCGACCGGCTGAACCGGCAGGGGCGGCACCCGCTAGCATCAAGGGGTGCCCGAACTCGATCTCGCCTCTGAGCTGACCATCGCCTGCGACGCTGCGCGCACCGCCGGCGAGATCCAGATGGGGCTCTACGAGCGCATCGAGAACATCGACTACAAGGGCGAGAAGGACGTCGTCACCGAGGCCGATCACCGTAGCGAGGAGGCCATCCTCGCGGCCATCGGCGCGGCCTTCCCCGGCGACGCCTTCCTGGCCGAGGAGTCCGGCGAGTCCGGCGAGGGGGCTAAGCGGGTGTGGGTCATCGATCCGCTCGATGGCACCGTCAACTATGCCAACGGCATCCCCTTCTTCGCGGTCAGCATCGGCCTGGTCGTCGACGGCCAGCCGGTCCTCGGCGTCGTCTTCGACCCCACGCGCGATGAGCTCTTCAGCGCGGTCAGCGGGGGAGGCGCACAGCTCAATGGCCGACCCATCCATCACCCCCTCGACAAGCGCCTGGGCGACTCCGTCGTAGCCCTGGGCCTGCCCAGCCAGGGTTTCGGGCGGCAGTACCGCGAGATCCGCCGCCATGTGCGCATCACGCGGGCCATGGGCAGCGCCACACTCTCGTTGACCTATCTCGCCAACGGCCGCTTCGACGCCTATGTGCAGTGGACCAAGCTCTCGCTCTGGGATATCTGCGCTGCCGGCGTCATCGCGATCGAGGGCGGCGCGACCGTGACCTCGGCCCTGGGCAACAGCTGGTTCGAGCTGGGCATGCCCTCCAAGTCGATCGGCATCGCGTCCGCCGCGCCGCAACACCACAAGCGGCTCCTGGAGCTCCTCACCGAGAGCTGAGCAGCGTTCCTGGCTCCGCGCCGCTGGCTCCGGCCTCGGCCGGGCCTCTTGGGCGTGGCTCTCCCGCCGCTGATTCCCGGCCTCTGCCGGCCCTCCCGGCCCGATGTCGCCACCGCCGACGTTGTCGAGGATGTCTCGGTGTCGATGTGGCCAGATGCCGTTCGAGGCGACGCTAACGTCGTCGAGCGGCCGCCGACGTGGCCAGGTGTCGTCTCCTCGGACCGTAGGCGCACAGACCCGCGCAGCTTGTTGGCCTAGCGTCGACCCGGGCGACGGCTGACGACAAGATGGGTCTACCAAGGCGGTCCGGGGGATGGATCGTCGGGAAACCAGCCGTCTCGGTGGCGCCGAGGGTCCGTAGTGCCCACTCAGGCGACGAATGGCTACGAGCGACGTCCCTGCACGCGGCACGACGTCCCGTACACCAGCGCGACGTCCCTGCACGCGGCACGACGTCCCTACGCGGCGCGACGACTCACTCGAGGGCAGCCAAGAGCCTCTGCTGCCGACCGGGCCTGGCTGGAACTACGCCTAGCCTGCCGAGGGCAAACGCTCCAGCAGGCGTGGCGAACGCAGCCGCACGGCCATGGCCTCGAAGGCCGCGCGGTCCACGCCACGCCAGCGCAGCTGCTCGGGTTCGGTCTGCGGTATGGGCGCATCGGTGCGCAGTGTGGCCAGCTCGCGGAAGAGCAGCGCATCGTCTCGGCCCTCCTGCAATGCCCGCGCGAGGCTGGCCGCACCTCGCACTTTCAGGTCCCAGGCCTTGACCGAGTCGGGGATGTCCTCGAGGTGTGGGTAGCGCGCCAGCACCGCCGCGGCCGACTTCGCGCCCCAGCCGGGCAGGCCCGGGAAGCCGTCCGCGGCGTCGCCCACGAGCGCCAGGTAGTCGGGGATGGACGCGGGCCGCACCCCGAACTTGCCGGCCACGCCATCGGCGTCGTAGAAGCGACCCTCGCGCCGGTTGAAGGTGACCACGCGCCCGTCCTCGCGCACGCACTGGGCCATGTCCTTGTCGGGCGAGAGGATGACCACCCGCTCCACATCCGGGTGGTCGGCGAAGCGCGCGGCCGCTGCCGCGAGTCCGTCATCGGCCTCGAACTCGATCATGGGCCAGACCGCCACTCCCAGCGCCTGCAGCGCCTGTTCCACCAGCTCGAACTGGCCCAGGAGCTCGGGCGGCATGCCCTCGTCGGTCTTGTAGCCGGCATAGCGCTCGTTGCGCCAGGACCAGATGACGTGGTCGGTGGCACAGCCGAGATGGGTAACCCCGTCGTCGCGCAGAAGCGACAGCACCGATTCCACGACACCGAGCGTGGCCCCCACCGGCTCGCCGTCGATGCCCGCCCTAGGCGGCGGCCCGAAGTGCGCCCGGAAGAGCTCGTAGGTGGCGTCGAGGAGGTGGACCTGCACGTTGCCGATCCGGCGCTGCGTCAGCCGCGCTTCTTGGCGGCGGTCGCCGGCACCCGAGTCTTCCGACGTCGGGCTGCCGGCTTCCTGGCGGCTGCGACCGCGGCTTCCTCGTGCGCGGCCAGGCCCGCGGCGTAGGCGGCGCCGATGATGCCTGAGGTGTTGAGATACCTGGCCTTGACCAGGTCGCACTTGGTCTGCAGGTACTGCCAGTACTTGGCGGAGCGTTTGCTCACGCCGCCGCCGAGGATGATGCGATCGGGCCAGAAGAAGAACTCGAGCATGCCCAGGTACTCGTTGAACTCCGGGCCCCACTCCTTCCACTTCAGGCCCCGGCGCTCGCGGGCGACGCCGCTGACGAGGGTCTCGCTGGCCTGGTCGTGCATGATCAGATGCCCGAACTCGGTGTTCGGTACCAGGCGCCCTTCGCTGATGAGGGCGCTGCCGATACCGGTGCCGATGGTGAGCAGGATGTTCGTGCCGGGCTGGTCCTTGGCTTCGCCGTAGGCCAGCTCCGCCATGCCTGCCGCGTCGGCGTCGTTGATGACGTGCACCTGGCGACCGAGCGCCTTGCTCAGCTCGCCGGTGGCGTCGAAGTCGACCCAGCCCTTGTCGAGGTTGGCGGCCATCTTCATGCGCCCGTACTTGATCGGGCCCGGCAGGCCGCAACCCACCGGCAGGTCCTTGATCGGCCCGTACTCCTCGAGCACCTGGCCCACGACGGACGCGATGGTCTCGATGACGGCGGCCGGCTCGGACGGCTGTGGCGTCTTCTGGCGGAAGCGCGTGGTCACCAGCTCGGCGGTGGCCAGGTCGATCATGGCGGCCTTGGTGCCGGTGCCGCCGACGTCGATGCCCAGGGCCACGCCCGTGAGCGGCACGGCCTTGGCGGTCGCGGCCGCGGGGGCAGCACCCGCGCTCGGCGCCGTCGATCCGGCGGGGGTCGCAGTCGCCTTCGCGGGCGTCGACTTGGGCTTGGTGGTTGCAGCCTTGGAGGCGGTGTCGGTCTTGCTCATGACGCACCGGAGGATACGCTGCCAGCGTCCGTCTGTGACCGCCGCCGTGCGCTCGGCGGAAGTCCGGCACGCTCGAGGTGGCCCATCGACCGGCACATGTTCCCCGGTTCGCCTACGATGCGGCCGATATGTTCGACCCCTACGGTGACTTC
>CAYZDQ010000061.1:0-8544 GCA_964476955.1 uncultured Anaerolineaceae bacterium | reverse complement strand
CCGGCCGAGCTGCGCGAGCGTTGGGCCTACCGCGAGGGCGGCACGACACCGTCCGGCCAGGTGCTGCATGAGAGCGTGGCCGCCCATGAGGTGCTCAGCGAAGCGACGGAGGCGGCCGACTACGCCGACATCTACGAGCTCAGCCGCCAGACTCGGTCGGTGCGCTGGGGCCAGGCGGCGGAAGCCGGAGCCGGCTTCAACTCCACGCGCGTGCGAACCGTTTCGGGCATCGGTCTGGCCATGGGCTGGCACGGTGCCGGCTTCACCGGCCGCGGCGAGAGCATGATGGGCAGCACCGCCGGCGTCGAGCTCGGCGCTGACGGCGTGATCCGCCTGCTCATCGCCAACACCGAGATCGGCCAGGGCACCAACACGGTCATGCCCATGATCGTGGCGGAGGTGCTGGGAGTCGATCCCTCGGAGGTCGAACTGGCGCCGATCGACACCTCGATCGTGCCCAACAGCGGCCCCACCGTGGCCTCGCGCACGGTCATGGTCGTGGGCGGGCTCGTGTCGAAGGCCGCGGCTCGCCTGCGGGCACTCGTGGAAGAGCGGTCCGGCGGCACGTTCGCCGAGGTCTACCGAGCCGACGCCAAGGCACACGGCGCCACCCGCATCGACCAGGAGTACGAGTCTAAGGTGGAAGTCGAGTTCGACGACGAGACCCACACCGGCGACGCCTACCCTGCCTTCGGCTGGGCCTGCGCTGTGGCCAAGGTCGATGTCGATCTGGATACCGGCGAGGTGCGCGTCCGCTCAGTGGTCTCCGCCGACGATGTCGGCCGGGTCATCCACCCCCTGCTGGCCGAGGGCCAGGTCGAGGGCGGCACACTCCAGTCGGTCGGCTACGGCACCATCGAGGAGATGAAGATCACCGACGGCCGCTATCTCAACGACCGCCTCTCCACGTACATCATCCCGACCTCGATGGACGCCCCCGAGATCACCGCGATCCTGGTGGAGGCGCCGTTCAGCGGTTCGCCGCACGGTGCCAAGGGTGTCGGGGAGCTGCCCATGAACGTGGCCGCGCCGGCCGTCGTCGATGCCATCCACGATGCGGTCGGTGTCTGGATCACCGAGCTGCCCGCGACTGCGGAGAAGGTCCTCGCGGCGCTGGAGTCCGAGGCATGACCGCCGTGCGGGATGCTGGCGGCCCTGCTGGTTCCGACACGACCTACCGCTTCACGCTCAACGGCGAACCGCGTGAGGTGGCGGTCCCCGGTATGCGGCGTCTGCTGGACGTGCTGCGCGAGGACCTGGACCTGACCGGCACCAAGGAAGGCTGCGGCGAGGGCGAGTGCGGTGCCTGCACGGTCATCGTCGACGACCTGGTCGTGGACAGCTGCCTGGTGCCGGTGTGCCAGGTCGATGGCACCACCATTCGCACGGTAGAGGGTCTGTCCGATGCCGAGACGCAGGCGCTGAGCCCGCTGCAGCAGGCGTTCCTCGAACGGGGCGGTGCCCAGTGCGGCATCTGTACGCCGGGGATGCTGATGGCGACACAGGCATATCTCGACGATGGCGGCCCAGCCGACGACGAGGATATCCGTGAGGCCATCGCCGGCAACCTCTGTCGCTGCACCGGCTACACCAAGATCATCGACGCCATCGAGGCCGCGGCCATGGCGCGCGACGAAGCGCGCGAAGGTGGGGCCTGATGATCGAACCACCGGTCGTCAGCCCGGCCACCTTGTCCGAGGCGCTGTTGTTGCGCTCATCAGGCAGCTACCGCCCCATCGCTGGCGGCACGGACCTGATGGTGCAACTGGCAGCGGACGTGGCCGACCCGCCCGAAGCGGTGCTCGACCTCTCACGCCTGGCCGAGTTGAAGGGCGTCAGCACTGACGGCTACGAGGTCACCATCGGCGCCCTCACGACCTACACCGAGCTGCGCCACTCGCCCGTGCTCTCGGCGCGGCTGCACGCGCTGGCTGAGGCAGCGGCCACCGTGGGTGCGGCACAGATCCAGAACCGCGGCACCATCGGCGGCAACATCTGCAACGCCTCCCCTGCCGGAGACACGCTGCCGGTGCTGCTGGCGGTCGATGCCGTCTTCGACCTCGGCTCCGTGCGCGGCGAGCGCTCGGTGCCCGCCGCCGAGTTCTGGACGGACTACCGCCAGACCGCGCTGGCCGATGATGAGCTGCTGCTGCGGATCCGCTTCGGGGTCGATCGCTCGCGTCACACCCGCTTCCGCAAGGTCGGCACGCGCGCGGCGCAAGCCATCAGCAAGGTCGTCCTCGCGCTCAGCTACAACTCCGACGGCGGTGCCTGGAGCGACGTCCGTGTCGCTCTCGGCTCGGTCGCGGCCATACCCATCCGTGCGACCGCGACCGAAGCGGTGCTCGAGGGCTCATGGCCCGGCGCGACCGTGGCCGACGAAGCCGCGCGCGTGCTGGGCGAGGAGATCAACCCCATCGACGACGTGCGTTCAACCGCCGATTACCGCCGCTCGGTCAGCGCCCGCGTGCTCCATCGTCTCCTGCGCGAAGAGGGCGGTTGGTAGAAGAGCACGGTCAGACACTTGGGGCGCCCCGGAAGCGCCCGTCGTGGCAGGCTCTCGCTCCGACGACGCGTCCGAGCAGCTTCCGAGGGCAAGGCAAAAGGCGTACCAACACGCTTCCTGTTCCGTTAGGCTGCACGCCCATGGACGCTACCGGACGCTGCCGGACGCTGCCGACGCACGATCCGATCCGACCGATCACGAATGGCGAGGAGATCGAAGGAGTGAAGGATGACCGAAGCGACGACACCACATCCGAGTCAGGGGCTGATGATCAAGGGTGCGATCCTGGCGGTGACGGCCGTCCTCGTGATCAGCAGCTCCGGGTTTGCCGCTGAGGAGTCGGGGCCGACCGAGAGCGTGGTCATCGAACCACAGCCGGTCCGGATCTCCGAGCGCATCGCCGAGGCACTCGACGACGACCCCGAGGCGATCTTCCGTCTCGTTAGCGATCACGTGCGCTATGAGCCCTACGCCGGCGTGCTCCGAGGTGCAGCCGGGACGTGGTACGGCCGCGCCGGCAACTCGCCCGACCAGGCGCTCCTGCTGGCTCGACTCCTCGATGCTTCCGGGGTCGAGACGCGGTTCGCCGTCGGTGCGATCGAGGAGTCGACCGCCGATGCCCTGTTGGCCGCCGGAGCCGTCGGTCCTGATGTCATCCGCGACCAGTTGGCTCGGGGGCTGTATGGCCGGCTGCCTGATGACGAGACCCTGCCGGCTCTCCCGTCGCGCGCTGAGTACGTGCCGGCGTTTGCCTCAGAGCAGGACGATCTGGTCGAGTCCTGGGCAGCCGAGCAACTCAACGACACCCTTGATCTGCTCGGCTCGGCGCTGGCCGCGTCAGGCCACGACGTGGAGGGTTCCTTCACCAGCGTCCCGGCCGACGAGTTGACCCAGCACACCTGGGTCCAGGCATCCCTCGACGGCGAGTGGGTGGACCTGGACCCGAGTCTGCCGGGGAACGCCGTGGGTGACACCCTGACCGCTGCTGAGGCGACGGTCGAGGAACTCCCTGAAGAACGCTGGCACCGGGTGGAGGTCGCGGTCCTGGCCGAGCGAGCTGTGGATGGCAGCCTCGTCAGCGAGGAACTCATGCGGCTCGACGGCACGGCCGAGGAATTCGCGGGTCAGCCGATCATCATCACCAACGTGGGCAAGGACTCGGTGCCGACGCTCGCACGCGCCTTCGAAGCGGTGCTCGGGGTCCAGACGGTCCACCCTGCCATCGTCGTCGGCAACGAGAACATGGCCGGTGGCGGCATGCTCTTCAAGGATGACGGGGAAGGCGGTGGCGGACTGGGAGGTGGCTTCTTCGATGCCGGGGATGCGGCGGAGGAAGCGACCGCACAGTGGATCGAGCTCACCGTCACCTCGCCCGATCGCGAGCCCGTGGTGACGCGTCGGACGGTATTCGACCGCGTCGGCCCGGACACCCGCGCGACCGGCAGCGTCGACATCGGGTCGCTCGAGCCGGTCGCGACATACGACTTCGATGGCGACGGCCAGACGGCCTTCGAGCCCGAGCACTGGATCACGTGGCTGTCCGTGGCGACCGGCGTCCCGTCGATGCGGGCACACGTCGCCGATCTCGCCGATGACGATCCCCGGCGAGTAGGGATCGTGCCCTTCTCATATCACCTGCTCGATCAACTCGGATCCTCGCTGGATGGTCCCGCCCTCGGCGTGCGCCCGTTCATCGACGCACCCAACGTGACGGCCTTCACCGGACAGGTGGTGGACGGGCCAGGCGGCGAGCCGGCCCTCGAGGCCGTGCTCGATATCTGGCATCGCAGCAGCGGCGCCGCCGAGGTGGACGGGATCGACGCGGTCGCCGACCCGGCGATGCTGCCAGGGATCGTGGCCCATGTGAGTGAGCGGCTGATGACCGGATCAGCCGACGCTGTCGGCGGTCAGACGCCCAGCGTCGGGGCCATCTTCGAGGCCGCGTCGGCGCAGGGCATCGGCCCCACGGTCCTCTCCGCGCCGGACCAGGTGGCTGCCCTTGGCACCTCGCCCGAGTCTCGCCTGCTCCTGGCCACGGCGCTCGAAGATGGTTGGCTCGCGGTGGCTCCGGGGACTCCGGTCGAGCTGGGCCAGGCGCCTCGACAAGGCTGGTGGCTGGTGGATCCGGACAGCGGTCGCGTCATCGATCAGATGGACGACGGACGGGGGGCCGTGACCGCGGGCAAGGTCATCTTCGGAGGTCTCGTCGGGCTCCTCGCTGCGATCACCATCGACCACGTCATCTCGCTCTTCTACAACGAGGTCGAGGGCAGGCTCTGGGACAAGGTGATCAAGGACATCAAGGAGAAGGTGGGCTTCTGAGCGACAGGCAGGCGGAACCTTGCCCGCACCGGTGCGGGCAAGACCAGGTGCCTCAGCGTCCTATGCGTTCCTCAAGTCCAACGGCGTGTCCACATCGGGCATCTCCCCGTCCACGGCGACTCGGAGCACCCGGTCCGGACGCTCTTCGATGAGTCTGCCGAGGCCGCGGTCGCCTTCGACCCCGTCGACCCAGGACCAGGCCGGACGAAGCAGCAGCACCGGGTTCCGTGCCTCACCGGTGGCGTACTGAGGTAGGACAGCCGGTCGATCGGCCGGGCGGGCACGCGTGGCGGCGGCCTCGAGCGCGAGCATCGTTGCCACCTTGAGCCGGGGCTGATCGCCGAGCACGATGAAGGTGCCGTCCAGCGGGTCGGGGAGCGCCCGCACGGCGTTGATGCCGACCTGCAGGGAGGATGACAGCCCGCGCTCGGGCTCGTGGTTTCGGACGCGGATCTCGTCCTGCCAATCGAGTGCCTGCTCGATGCGGTCCGCGCCGTGGCCGAGCACGACGACCGTGACCGCCGGCCGGTAGACGCGAACCTCATCGAGCACCCGCCCTAGCATCGGCCGGCCGTCGATCTCCGCCAGCAGTTTGGCGCCGGGTTCGTCGGAGAAGCGCGACCCAGCCCCTGCCGCCAGCACGAGTACCGCGAGCCGGAGCCTCCGTTCGTCCACGACCAGACCCTACACGCGGCGCAAGTCCGAGTGAAGCGACAGGCGCCATCCTCTCCGAATGGCCACTACCGACCGAGCACGCGCCCGCGGCGCCCGACGCGGCAGGATCCTCGCCCAGTCGATCGCGGAGGAGCTCCTGGAGGCACGCATGGCCGCTGGCCTCAGCCAGACGCACGTCGCCCGCGCCGCGGGCTTGCCTCAGTCGCGGATCAGCCGCACTGAGCGCGCCGTCCTGCCGATGGCACGCCTCGATGAGCTCGCTCGGCACTGCGCGACGCTGGGCCTCCGGCTCAGTGCACGGCCGTACCCCGAAGGGTCACCTGTGCGTGACGCCCCACAGCTGCGCCTGCTCCAGGCACTACGGGAGATCGTCGGCCGCGCATTCGGTTGTCGCACAGAGGTGCCCGTGGGAACCGAAGGAGATGGACAAGCATGGGACGTCCGCCTCGACGGTCCGGGCGCCGTGGTCATCGATGCCGAGACACGGCTCCGCGACATTCAGGCACTGCAGCGCCGCCTCGAACTGAAGTGGCGGGACAGCGGCTCGCCCCGCCTAGTCCTGGTGGTATCCGCGACCCGGCACAACCAGAGGGTCGTCCGTGAGTATCGGACTGCGTTGGCGAGCACCCTTCCCTTGGATTCGCACGAGGTGCTGGCGGCCCTTCGTGCCGGAAGCGTCCCGCACGCGAACGGGATCGCCTTCATCCGGCCAGCACCGGTCGACTCCTCATCCTCAGGGGACTGACCCGACGCTCGGCCTCGTGGCCAGGGCCTTGATGAGCGCGGTCCGAGTCAGCATCGACTCGAAACACGCTCAGAGCACCACCCGCAGTCCCTGTGGGTTGGCCTGACGCCGGAACGACGGAGTCCGACGTCAGGTGAGTCCCCCTGGGATGGCGCGACGGCAGGTCCGCGCGGTCGTCGAGCACCCAGGCGACCAGCAGCCTTAGTGCCCGCAGCAGGCGTGCGGAGTTTCGTTCGCGGCCCGCTACCATGCCGAGGTGACTGACACCCCCGAGTTCACCAACCGGCTCATCCACGAGACGAGCCCGTACCTGCTCCAGCACGCCCACAACCCGGTCAACTGGTATCCATGGGGCGAGGAGGCGCTGGCACGCGCGAAGGAGCTGGACCAACCGATCTTCCTCAGCATCGGCTACGCCGCCTGTCACTGGTGCCACGTGATGGAGCGTGAGTCGTTCGAGGACGAAGACACCGCCGCGGACCTCAACACGCACTTCGTTTCGATCAAGGTGGACCGCGAGGAACGGCCGGACCTCGCCAGCATCTACATGGACGCGCTGCAGGGGCTGACCGGCCAGGGCGGCTGGCCCATGAGCATGTTCCTCACGCCCGAGGGCCTGCCCTTCTACGGCGGCACCTACTTGCCTGACAAGCCACGCCACGGCATCCCCTCGTTCCGGCAGGTCCTTGCCCGCCTGGCGGAGGTTTGGGCCGATCGTCGCGAGTGGATCGAGTCGACTGCGACCAAGCTGGCCGAGCACGTGCGAGCCGAGCAGGACGCACCAGCCCAGCTGCTGCAGGCGCTCGCGGAACTGCCCGAGGTTGAAGCCACCGACCGGCTCGACGATGCCACGCGCGCGCTGGCCAAGGAGTTCGACCCGGTCAACGGCGGCTGGGGCACGGCACCCAAGTTCCCGCAGGCGATGGCCATCGAGTTCCTGCTGCAGGAGCACCTGCGCACGGGCGCAACGGAGCCACGGCTGGTGGCGGAGCGCTCACTCGACGCCATGGCCGCCGGCGGCATCTACGACCACCTCGGTGGCGGCTTCGCGCGCTACTCCACCGATGCGCGCTGGCTCGTCCCGCACTTCGAGAAGATGCTCTACGACAACGCCCAGCTGGCGCGGGTCTACGCCCACGCGGCACAGCTGAGCGGCGACCCGCAGCCAGCATACTTCGCGCGGGAAACGCTCGACTTCGTGGCGCACGAGATGCGGAACCCGCCCGGTGGTGCCTTCGCGGCCAGCCTCGACGCGGACACCGAGGGCGAGGAGGGTGCCACCTACGTGTGGGAGGCTGCCGAGGTCGGCGAGATCCTCGGTGACGCCGCGCCGCTGTTCGGGCAGGCCTACGACATCACCGAAGCCGGCAACTGGGAAGGCCACAACATCCCCAACCGCGTGCGCAGCGACACCGAGCTGGCGGTCGAGCACGAGCGGCCTCGCGACGAGATCGCCGAGGACCTGGCCCAGGCTCGCACGGACCTGCTGCGGGTGCGGGACGAGCGTCCGCAGCCGGGCCGCGACGACAAGGTGCTGGCCGCCTGGAACGGCCTGATGATCGGCGCCTTCGCCGACGCAGGGCTGGTGCTCGCCGAGTCGTCGTTCGTACGCATCGCGACGGAGGCTGCCGACTTCGTGCTGGCCGAGATGACTGCTGCGGCAAAGGACGGCGAAGGGCTGCGTGTGCAGCGCTCATGGAAGGACGGCCGAGCCCAGCACGCGGGCACGCTCGAGGATCACGCACACCTGGCCGAAGGGCTGCTGGCACTCTACGGAGCCACCTTCGAGGAACGCTTCTTCTCCGCCGCTCGCGGCCTGGCAGACACGATCCTGGCCCACTTCGAGGCAGACGAAGGCGGGTTCTTCGACACTGCCGACGACGCCGAGGCGCTCATCGCCCGGCCCCGTGACCTGCAGGACAACGCGGTCCCGGCCGGTGGCTCCATGGCCACGCTGGTGCTGCTACGCCTGGCCGCGCTCACGGGTGAGGCCCGCTACCGAGACGCCGCGGAACGGGCACTGGCGCCCATCGTGGGGGTGGCTGCGCAGCACCCACTCGGCTTCGCCAACTGGCTCGCCTCCTATGGCCTGGCGAGCGGCTCGATCGACGAGATCGCCATCGTGGGCGACCCCGACGCTGAGGACACACGCGCCCTGCTGGCCGTCGCTCGCGAGGGCTTCCACCCGAACCGGGTCATCGCGCTCAGTGCCACTCCCGCCGAGAGCGTCGTGCCGCTGCTGCACGAGCGCAGCGCGGTCGATGGCGCGGCCACCGCCTATCTCTGCCGGGAGTTC